>NZ_JBRIIQ010000059.1:0-26217 GCF_052976905.1 Glaciimonas sp. GG7
CTCCGACTCAGTAGTTCTATGCCGAGTACCACGGACAAGCACGAATCGATCTTTTCGAAGAAAAAACGATACCGCTGAAAATGAAAAAGACAGGACTAGCCTGTCTTTTTTGTGTGCAACAACCCGCTTACTTAGGTGTGGCTACTGCGGCATCTGCCTTGGCGACAGTGCTCACTTTTGCATCCGCTTTTGCGGCTACCGAATCTACCTTAGCGGTCGATTTAGCTTTCACCACTTTATGGTGAACCTTTGCTTTCGTTACCTTGTCGTCTGATTTTGCATCGGCTACTTTTGCGTCGGTTTTTGTATCAGCTTTAACCGCAACTTTCTTTTCTTTCACATCGGCTTTAGCCGCTACCGCTGCTGAAACGGCTGGGGTGGTCGGTGCAGCAGGGGCTGCGGCTTGTGCAAAAACAGAAGTAGCGAACAGGCCAGCGATCAGAGTAACGAGTAATTTGTTCATTTTGATATCCTAAAAGTTGAAGTTGTCTTAAACCGGTTGTTTTAAATCCATCAAGTGTTTCTTGAGGTCTTGCGCTATAAACGACTGCAGAAAGCATCGCGTTGACGGCTTTTACAACCCGTTACAACTCGATCAATAGTTGCGTACGGGGATGTGATCGGTATTTAAGGCGCCTGGCAACAGATTTATTTTCAGGCATAAAATTTGCCGTTTTGAATCTCCATTCACGCATAAAATAGATTGAACATTATGCCTATGTAGTATCGAAACAACGCCCCCTCAACAGCCCCGCTGTTATCCTTGACTAAAAAAATGGCGGCCAATAAACTCGCGCTGAATTCAGGGAGCGGCGCTTTTGTGAGTGCTTATTGTGATGGCGTTTTGCCAGATAGTTGAGATAGCGGAGCAACTTTGTTTAGTCGCGAAATAAATAGCCCAATACGTAGCAACAAAAGTATCCTCGCTGGCTTCTTGCTGGCGCAACTGATGGGTATATCTCTGCTGGCTAATGCGCAAACAACCGATGCATCCACCGCTGCCGATGCTCAGAAGGTCATTCCCTTCGAAACCTGGAACGCCACATTTCAGACAACCTATATCTGGCAACGAAAACCCGCATTTGATGCGCCCTATAACGGCGTCAACAGTCTTTCATCCGAGAAAGAAAAATCCTATTCCCTGAGTGCTACAGCCTACTTTGGTCTGCGCCTGAAAACCGGTACGGAGCTTTATTTCAATCCAGAAATGATACAAGGGGTCCCGCTATCAGGGCTCCATGGTCTGGGCGGCATGACCAATAGCGAGCAGCAAAAAAGTGGCGGAGCGAGCCCGACATTTTATCGAGCTCGCTTATTTTTAAGACAGACATTCGACTTCGGCGGCGCCACAGATGTAGTCGAGTCCGGGCCAAATCAACTGTCTGGCATAGTCGATAAACGGCGGCTGGTGCTCACTCTTGGTAACGTCAACGTGACCGATATTTTCGACAATAATGCCTATGCCCACGATGCCCGCACGCAGTTTGTGAATTGGTCCTTTTTAACCTACGGCGCATACGATTACGCGGGCGATGACAGGGGATACACGTGGGGTGGTGCGGCGGAATACTACTACGATGAATGGGCGCTGCGCTACGGCCGGTTTATGGTCCCGATTGTGTCCAACGGCCAGCCATTAGAAACCCGACTAGCCCAATTTTATAGTGATCAGATCGAAATCGAACGTGCCTACACCCTGGGCGATCAGTCAGGCAAAGTACGGTTTCTGGTATTTCGAAACAAAGAAAATATGGGCAGTTTCAACGACGCGATTGCCGCTGCAAATGGTGGCGTGCCCTCTGTCGCCAATGTGCGCAAAGATAGTGTCAAGGTTGGCTATGGACTGAGTCTGGAACACGCTGTGCAGCCGGACCTCGGCTTGTTTGCCCGAGCTAGCTGGAATGATGGCAAGACCGAAACCTATTCCTTCACCGAAATCGAGCGCTCTGTCACCGCTGGCATATTGGTCAAGGGCGGTCAGTGGGGACGCTCCCGCGATACCGTCGGTCTGGCGTTGGCACAAAATGGCTTGAGCAAAGCGCATCAGGACTATTTATCGTTAGGTGGTTCAGGCGCATTTCTCGGCGACGGTCGACTCAATTACCAGCCAGAAAAAATTCTGGAAATGTATTACAACATCCATCTCATCAAAAACACTTATTTGATGTTCGATTATCAGCGCATTGCCAACCCCGGCTATAACGCGGACCGAGGACCG
The DNA here is from genome assembly GCF_052976905.1 of Glaciimonas sp. GG7. Lineage (NCBI taxonomy): Bacteria > Pseudomonadati > Pseudomonadota > Betaproteobacteria > Burkholderiales > Oxalobacteraceae > Glaciimonas > Glaciimonas sp. GG7. The sequence goes on from NZ_JBRIIQ010000059.1 coordinate 2,219, forward strand.
GTCAACATCGGGACCGTGCGTCTGCACGCTGAATTCTGAAATAAAACCCCATTCAACAATAGGCCCCGATCTGCGGCGGCCTGATCACGCCTTCACTTTCGCAGCAAAGATGCATTGAGCATTTTCTGAAATTAATTCCTGATGCGTTCATCTAGTGTTCGCCGTCTTTAAAAATCACTACCGACAAAGACCAGCCGACAGTATGGACATCGCCAGAGCGATTTTACGTGCCGTCGTATTTAACATCGCATGATTAGTGCAAGGAATCGTTATGCATCAAGAAATTTCATCTCCCCCGCTCAGTGCGGCAGCATGGGTTAGTTCAACTTTATCGCTCGTCGCCACCACTAGCATCAACTCTGTTGCGGGGTGTTTCTACTGTGCGTACAACACAGATAATGAGCCAATGAGATCGGCACCGGGCGTCTCTATGTGGGGTCCGGTCCTCAATCTGGCGCATCTCCCTAATGGTCATATCGGGGATCTTATTAAGACTGCCGACAGTTACCCAAAGATGAAAGGTGACAATATCGTTACATCGCCGGTTGTGCTTGAGCCCGGTGACAGCGATAGCGAGACAGATTACTCAGTCAATTATGACCACGGCGTAATAGAGAGAGACATCGGAAAACCGCGTGATTTTATAAGCAAAGCAACCTATGACAGTCCTGCCGATGAAGGTCTTACAGTGGCCATAATCAAGCGTCCAACCTACATTCGCATGGAATCAATTCATGCCAATAGTGTCGATAGAAAAATCAGGAAAGACCTGGAGGCAGGTGAAGTTGCACGTGAAGCAGTTTACGCAAGTACAACCGTTGCTGCTCCGGCAAAGAGTGTGACCCGGCAACCCCAACACTATCTCACGGAGCCGCTCATTCTGGATTCTAACTAAGCCTCAGTATCAGGGCCTCGCCGCAATGAAACAATACGCGCCCCTCGGGTACCAATCGTAGCGCTTTGTGGGCTCATATATATGAGCATTCCTTGGAATCGCTGCCTCCCCAGCTCACATACACTGCGCCGTTTCGGTCCGATTTTACATGTCTTTTTTTTACACTATTAAGGAGCACCAATGAGCATCAGCACATCCATCATCGCTGCCGTAAGAGACACCGTCATCCTGTATTCCAGGATCAATACTGCAATACATTCTTTTCTGGGATTGTCAAAGGTCACCAACAGTACAGAAACTATGCAAGCCGGTCCAACTTCAACCATAGATACGCTTCCAAAAGAACGCGGAATATTACTGAATTGCAAAAGTGCCCACAGTGCTCCCCAACCGAAGTCAGACACGTTTGCGCCGTTACCTTCGCCTGCTGAACTTAACCCAAGACAGCCTGGAGAAAAAGATAACCACCCTGTCCTGTCCATGCGCAACAAAATCACTCCGAAAATCCTTTATTCCTTAAAGCAATTCGCGGCTAGTCCGCTAGCTAAAGATGGCTCCAAAGAAAGGGCTGAAGAAAAGCACTTGATGGCCCTCGATGAGGTAATGTGCTGGGCTAACCAAAACAATCCAAAAACCGCCGTATTGGATTTCAGAAACCTTCATCTGGACAATCTGCCTCTGGTTCCTGATTCGGTCCGGCGCATCGATCTTTCTAATAACGAACTCACAAGCCGCAGTGGAGGAGTATTCGCACACCCACCCGCACATTTAAAAGAAATTAACCTTTGCGGCAACGAACATATCACCGAATTTCCAGATTCCTGGCAGAAACTCAGTGGCTGCACCGTCCATATAGATCGGGCTCAACTCAACCGTCTATCTGATAAAGGGCTTTTCACAATGGCGAATGCAGAGTTAAATCCCGCGGGACCTCTTAAATTTGTTATTCATGACTGAGTAATTTCATTCATTGACTACTTGCTCTATAGAAAAAGGCCACCTCAACCTGAGATGGCCTTTTTATTTTTAAAATGTCCCTTCACAACGTCGGCAGAACCAACGCACAGTCGCCCTCCCACCGCTCTCAAGCCAATTGCAACTCTTGGTACAACGCCATAAATTCATGACTTAACTTATGGCGCGGATCCAAATGGATCATCGGCAAACCCTGCTCGTGCGATTCGCGGATTCTGATTGAGCTGGAAAGTTTGCTATCGAGTACCGGCAGTCCTTCGGCCAGCAATGCATTCACCAGCCGTAACGGCAGGCTCGCACGCGGCTGAAACTGGTTGACGACGATACCCTCAACGGCCAGCGCCGGATTGTGGTCGGCCTTGATCTCGGCGACATTTTCGAGCAGCGTGTAAAGCGCCTGGCGGGAGAAATCATCGCAGTCGAACGGAATGAGGCAGCAATCGGCGGCGATCAGTGCGGACTGGGTGAAGAAGTTGTAAGCCGGAGGAGTATCGATGATGATTTCGTCGAATTCTTTACTTAGCTCGGCCAAGGTATCGCGCAATTTGTAAATCTTGTGGCGCGACTCCAGCTTGGACTGCAAATCGCCGATTTCCGGGTGGGATGGGATCAGCGACAGGTTCTCAAAGCGCGTGGCGTGCACATAGGTGTTGGCGGGCTTGGGATAAATGACGAAGGCCAGGGTCTGCTCAAAATAGTCAGCCAGGGTCGGTGTGACTTCCTTGGCCGCCTCACCCATCAGATAGCGGCTGGAATTGCACTGCGGATCGATATCAATTAACAGTGTTTTTTTGCCTTGATGTGCGGCAATGGCGGCGAGGTTGACGGCGATAGTCGATTTACCGACACCGCCTTTTTGGTTGAAGATGACACGCTTCATGTTGCATCCCGAGGGTGATTATTTGTATGGTTATTGAAGAAATATGGCGCAATGGTGCAGTGCAAAATACCATTGAGTGTCGCATAGTTTATGGCTGATTTTGTTGTTTCAGAAACAATCACCAGAAAGAATCTCGATAGCGCTCTGGCCCTTCTCAAAAAATGGTCTATTCTAAAATATTCCCTCCCCCGTTGCCCCTCGCGCACATTCCTGCAACCCACTAAACAGGAGAACGATGATGCGATTCATGGTGATAGTCAAAGCCGACAGAAACTCGGAAGCGGGCGTCCTGCCCGACGAGGAACTGTTCATCAAAATGGGTAAATTCAATGAAGAGCTGGCAAAGGCCGGCATGTTACTGGCCGCAGAGGGCCTGCATGCCAGCTCAAAAGGCGCACGCATTGCGCTAGAGAAAGATGCTAAGCCGGATGCCAAGCCAAATGTCATCGATGGCCCGTTTACCGGCACCGAAGCACGGGGCTTGATCTCCGGCTTCTGGATGATTGCGGCAAAGTCCAAAGAAGAAGCCATCGCATGGTTTAGCCGCTGCCCGGCTGAAGTTGGCGAGATCGAAATTCGCCAGGTATGTGAAGCCGTCGATTTCGATACCGTAATCAAAACAGAAGAAAGTGCGGCGGCAATGGAAGCTGAACATGCTTTGAGGAAACCACCGGTATCAACATCAACCGCCAACATGCATTCACCGCATTGATCACATCAATCGCATTCAATCGACCGAGGAGCACACCATGCACATCAACCCTTATCTCAGTTTCAACGGCCAATGTGAAGCCGCGTTCACCTTTTACGCAGGATGTCTGGGCGGAGAAAACGTCGCCATGATGACCTACGCAGGCTCGCCCATGGAGGCGCAAACGCCGCCCGAATGGCGCAACAAAATCATGCACGCACGGCTGATCGTGGATAACAACATCTTGATGGGTTCGGACAGTGCGCCGGATTGTTATGCAGCCCCCAAAGGTATGTCCGTCGCCCTCGGCATTGAAGATCCGGCAGAGGCTGACCGGATTTTTGCCGCATTGGCAGAAAACGGCACGATACAGATGCCCATCGCAGAGACGTTCTGGGCGCATCGTTTTGGGATGCTGACCGATCAGTTTGGTACGCCGTGGATGATTAACTGTGAGAAGGCGATGCCTTAAGGGCGAGGCTGCACGGACCGATGGGCAATAGCGATAGTCAAAGCAGGCATTTCAAGCGACAATCGCGCATCTTGCGGCAAGTTACGCCCATGTTTTTGATTTTTCCATCGCTCCACATCTAAGGCCCCCGTCATGCCATTTTCCTCACTGGGGCTGCTTCCCTCCCTGCTCCACGCTATTGGCGAAAAAGGGTACACCGCGCCCACGGCGATTCAGAGCGCGGCCATTCCGGCGATATTGCGCGGGGCAGATGTCCTCGGCTCGGCCCACACCGGCTCCGGCAAGACGGCAGCGTTTTGTTTGCCTATGCTGCAATTGTTGCAAGACGCGCACAGCGCACCCCTGCCGCGAGGCACAGATCGCCCGCACCGCCCGACCAGAGCGCTGATTCTGGTGCCTACGCGTGAGTTGGCCGTGCAAGTCGGTGAGGCCATTCTGGTGACTTTGCGCAGCATGGCGCAGTACCGTGCCACCCCGGCTGCATCACTAAAGCTGGTGACTTTGTTTGGCGGCGTATCGATCAATCCGCAAATGATGGCCTTGCGCGGCGGGGCCGATATCGTGGTGGCAACAACCGGACGCTTGCTGGACTTAATCGACCATAACGCGCTGACCATTCACCAAGTATCCATGCTGGTGCTCGATGAAGCTGATCGCTTGCTGGACCTCGGCTTTGCCGATGAGCTTGGACGGATTGTGGCGCTGCTGCCCAAGCAACGCCAAAACGTGTTTTTCTCAGCGACTTTTCCGCCCGAGGTGACGCTACTTGCGGACCAGATATTGCGCGATCCGACCCGTATCACGATTGAATCAGTGCCGATGACCGAACCGGCGATCCTGCAACGCGCGATTGCGGTGGACCCACAGCGCCGCACCCAATTGCTAGTGCATCTGTTAAAAGAAAATAGCTGGCCCCGGGTGCTGGCGTTCGTCGCCACCAAATACGCCGCCGATTATGTGACGGAGAAATTGCATCGGTCCGGCATCAAGGCGGCGGCGTTTCACGGCGAGTTTAGTCAGGGCGCACGCAATCGCGTTTTGGCGGAGTTCAAAGCTGGCGAGTTGCAAGTATTGGTGGCGACCGACGTGGCCGCCCGTGGCATCGATATTCCACAATTGCCTGTGGTGCTCAATTATGACTTGCCAAGGTCGGCGGTCGATTACACGCACCGGATCGGGCGCACCGGGCGTGCTGGCGAGACCGGGATCGCCATTAGCTTCGTGAGCGCGGATACTGAGGCGCATTTTCGCCTGATCGAACATCGCCACAATTTGCACTGCCCGCGTGAACAGATCAACGGCTTTGAGCCGGTGGAGACCGTCACCGACACCATTGCAACGCCGGACAGCAACGGCGGCATTAAGGGGCGGCGCAAGAGCAAGAAAGACAAACTGCGCGAGGCGGCGGCTGCAAGCGATACGACTATCGGAGAACAAGTGGATTAACGCGGAGCGCATGGCTATGCAACTCGCTTCGGTAAGCAACTGCGTCAAACAGATCATCTCTGGCGCATTCCTGATCATTGCGGCCATCGCGCTCACAGGTTGCGCCATTCACCCCGTGCCGATGTCAGCACTGACGGCGGCTGCCCTCACATCGCAGCCGCCGATCAGGTTTTTGCTGACCTTTGACGATGGTCCCGCCAGACCAAGAACCGACAATCCGACGCTCTCCATTCTCAAGACGCTGGCCGACAATCCCATCCAGCCCGGCATCAAAGCCCTGTTCTTTGTCCAAACCCGCTCGGCTGGCGCAGGCGAGACTGAATTTGGCCGCAACATTTTGCGGCGCGAAGTGACAGAAGGCCATTTGCTCGGTTTTCATAGCGCCACGCCGCGCCATAGCAACCATCGCTTCCTCAGCCCTTCGACATTTGAACAATCGCTTAACGACGGCATCGGCGACATTCTCGCCATTCAGGGCAGCGCGCCCAAGCTGGTGCGTCCGCCCTTCTGGAACTACGACCTGCGCACTTTTACCGCCTATCAACAGCACGGCATGCATATTTTGCTCACCGATCTGAGCGCCAATGACGGCAAGATTTATGGTTACCACGCCAGCTTGACGCGCCGCTCCAACATGCTGCATTTGTTGACGGATGTACGGCAACGGATTGCGGCTGGCGCATTGCCCAGCGTCGATGGCAGTATTCCGATAGTCGTCACGTTTCATGACATCAATGACTACACTGCCAGTCACATGGCCGAATATCTGCAAATCTTGCTCGATTGCGCGCAAGCAGTTGGTCTGCCCACTGCGGCCAAGCCGTTTTATGAAGACAAAGCATCGGTTGAGCGTGCCGCTCTGGCGCGCTCCGTGACTGACGGTGCGAAAAGCGCACCATTGCCCGGCATTTGGAATTTCTTGTGGGGCCAGTCGTAGACGTAACTCGCTCATCGTTGTACAAGAACAACGCCAAACCACATACAAAGACGCCCTGGCTAGCTACAATGGCAAAGCTTTACTAGCCTGACAACAACTAGGAGAAATTGAATGCGTCTTAACAATTGGCTTAAACCGCTAGTAGCAACAGTCTTCGCACTAGCCTTCATCGGCAATATTCAAGCTGTAGGCGTGCCTGCAGTCGAGGCAAAAAATGGCATGGTCGTTACATCCCAGCATTTGGCCTCGCAAGTCGGCGTCGATATTCTGAAAATGGGCGGTAACGCTATCGATGCAGCAGTCGCCGTTGGCTATGCCCAGGCGGTTGTCAATCCATGCTGCGGCAACATCGGCGGCGGCGGTTTCATGACCATCCATCTGGCCGATGGCACTAACACGTTTATCAATTTCCGTGAAAAAGCCCCGGCCGCTGCCAGCGCCAATATGTATCTGGACGCCGATGGCAAAGTCATCGGCGACGCCAGTTTGTACGGCTATCTGGCCGTCGGCGTACCGGGCACGGTGTTGGGTCTCGATACTGCGCAACGCAAATACGGCAAGCTGACCCGCGCCCAAGTCATGCAACCGGCAATCAAGCTCGCGCGCGACGGCTTTATCCTTAATCGCGGCGACACCGACATTCTCGATACGACCATCAAATATTTCAAAAAAGACCCGGAAGCGAGCCGCATTTTCTTGCGCCCCGATGGCTCACCATTGCAACCGGGTGACCGCCTGACGCAAAAAGACCTGGCCAAAACGTTGGAAGCGATTGCACGCCGTGGCCCAGACGCTTTCTATAAAGGTGCCATTCCTGAGGCAGTCGAACGTGCCTCCAAAAATGGCAAGGGCATCATTACCGCCGCCGATTTCGCCGATTACAACATCACCGAAACCGCACCGGTTACCTGCGACTATCGCGGCTACGTCTTCGTCTCAGCACCGCCGCCAAGCTCGGGCGGGGCCACGATGTGCCAGATTCTTAACACCATCGAAGGCTATGACATGAAGGCGCTGGGCTTTCACTCCGCCGCCTCGATCCATGTGATGGTCGAAGCAATGCGCCACGCGTACATGGACCGCAATACGTTCTTGGGCGATCCTGAGTTTGTGAAAAATCCGTTGGAACGTTTGCTGAGCAAGCCTTACGCAGCCTCGATCCGCGAGAAAATCAGCGCCGAGAAAGCGACACCGTCTGAGCAAGTCCAACCCGGTATGTTCCCGCATGAAAAACCGGAAACCACGCATTACTCCATTGTCGATAAAGACGGTAATGCGGTATCGACGACCTACACCATCAATGGCCGCTTCGGTGCGGTCGTCATTGCGCCGGGCACGGGCTTTTTCCTCAACGATGAGATGGATGATTTCACCGTCAAAATCGGCGTGAAAAATATGTACGGTCTGGTACAAGGCGCAACCAACTCTATCGCACCGGGCAAACGGCCGTTGTCATCCATGTCGCCGACTTTGGTGACCAAAGATGGCAAGACTTTCATGGTGCTGGGCTCACCGGGCGGATCGCGCATTATTACCATTACGCTGGAGACCGCCATTAATGTGATCGACCACGGCATGGGCCCGCAAGAAGCCGTCGATGCGCCACGTATCCATCATCAATGGCTGCCTGACGAGGTGTATTACGAAACCCGTGGCATCTCACCGGACACATTGAAAATCCTGCGCGACAACGGCTACAAAATGACCGAGCAAACCCCTTGGGGCGCAGCTGAGTTAATTATGATCGGCTTGCCGGGTGCGGCTGGCGTGTCGCCGCCTAGTTCGGGTAACGATGCTGGTGTATCGGGTAAGGTTTTGCCGGGCTTTTATTACGGCGCTAACGATGGCCGTCGGCCTGCTGGTTCGGCTATCGGGTATTGATTTATAGTCCGATCAATACATAGCTTTGACTGAGTGTAGAAAAGGAAGCGCGTGCGCTTCCTTTTTTTATATCTGAATATATCTATTACTTGCGTAAAATCGGCCCTGTACAGGCCCCACGCCACATTGGCACCTTCATAGCGAGAATGACACCATGCCTACAGTCCACTTAGACGGCAGCACCCTGACCGATTGGGATGCGTTTCATACTGCATCGCAAGAAATATTCGGTTTCCCTGATTTTTATGGCCGCAACATGTCCGCCTGGATCGATTGTCTGAGCTATTTGCGGGACGACGAGGGGATGAGTAAATTTCGTTTAAAGCCGGATGAAACGCTGATCATTGTGGTAAAAAATAGCGCGCAACTACGTGAGCACGCGCCGGACATCATCGAAGAGCTGGAGTTTTGTGTCAGCGCAATCAACGAACGGTATGACGATTATGGTGAAAAACCGGCGTTGATCTTGCAATTGCTATAGAACCCGTTCGGACTGAGTAGGCACAAAGTGCCGTATCGAAGAATCGCTAACGCATGCAACTACTTCGATACGCCCTGACGGGCTACTCAGTACGAGCGGGATTTTTGATATTAAATGTCAACATTCCCTCAGTAGTGTCCGGTTAAATCCGCTTTGAATCATGCGAGAACCAATACTGGCATGGGCTAGCGGCTGATTTTATTTGGTGCCGATTTGAAACTTGATTTCTCATTTTTGTATCATTTTCCGAGGTCGTTACTTTGGAGGATGAGCTATGAATATCGGCAAGACGCTATTTGCACAGATCATGGAATTTATACCTTGGACGAGTTTTGCGCGCATCGTAGAACGTTATTCTGGCAACTCTGGTGTACGTCGCATGACTTGCGCAGAGCAATTTCGGGTGATGGCCTTTGCGCAACTGACTTGGCGCGAAAGTCTGCGCGACATAGAGGTGACGTTGGGTGCGAACGCTTCCAAACTTTATGCGATGGGGCTGCGTCATGCGGTGCATCGCTCTACATTGGCCGATGCCAACGAGTCGCGCGATTGGCGTATGTGGGCCGATCTGGCCGCCTTGCTTATTCGCCGTGCTCGCAAGCTCTATCGCGACTGCGATGTGGGATTGGATTTGACCAATACGGTTTATGCGCTGGACTCGACAACAATCGATTTGTGTTTGAGCTTGTTCAATTGGGCACCATTTCGCTCCGCCAAGGCTGCCGTCAAGATGCACACGCTGCTCGATTTGCGTGGCGCTATTCCTGCCTTCATCCATATCAGCGACGGCAAGATGGCCGACTCCCACGTACTCAGCTTCATACCTCTCGAAGCCGGTGCTTTCTATGTGATGGATCGTGGTTATATCGATTTCGCCAGAATGTACAGACTGCATCAAGCTGGCGCATTTTTTGTCACCAGGGCCAAATCGAATTTGGATGCCAGGCGCGTCTACTCTGCACGCACAGACAGAGCATCCGGTGTGATTTGCGATCAGACCATCGCTTTCAACGGGCATTACGCATCCAAGGATTATCCAGAGCATGTGCGTCGTATTCGTTTCAAGGATCCGGAGTCCGGCAAGACACTCATATTCCTGACTAACAACACGACTCTCCCACCGCTGACGATTGCAGCTCTTTACAAGAGTCGCTGGCAAGTCGAATTGTTCTTTAAATGGATTAAGCAGCATCTGCGTATCAAAAAATTTCTCGGTATCAGCGAGAACGCCGTGAAGACACAAATCTGGTGCGCCGTCTCCACTTACGTACTTATTGCCATCGTCAAGAAGGAGCTTCAACTCAATGCCTCTTTATATACATTGCTACAGATTCTTTCTGTCTCAGTTTTCGAAAAAACACAGCTCTCATGCGCCTTGCAGCGAGATTCATCGCAAATCGAAACACCGATTGACGCTAACCAATTGAATTTATTCGACTTTTAACCGGACAGTACTGACATTCCCTAGACTTTAAAAGCCGCTAACTTTTTTGCCACGGCAACATTTTTCAGCGTGACGTATTGCGGCAAACCGTTCGCGTATGGGGGATAGTCCTCGCCCTGAATCAGCGGCAACAAATAACGCTTACATTTCTCGGTAATACCAAAGCCGTCGCGGCTAATGAAATCCTTGGGCATAAATTTCTCAACGTTGGCCACATCCTTCAGATCGGCCACACCGATCCGGTATTTATAAGGCACGTCGGACAAGCGCTCGATGGTAGGCATCACGGCGTTACGACCTTTGAGCGCAAGCTGGACTGCGGCCTGGCCTAATTGATAAGCCTGCTTAACATCAGTTTTAGAGGCAATATGCCGCGCTGAGCGTTGCAGGTAATCGGCCACGGCCCAGTGAAATTTATAACCCAGCGCGTCTTTAATCAGATTTGCCACCACCGGCGCAGCACCGCCCAACTGCGCGTGGCCGAACGCATCGGTCGTCCCTTGCTCGGCTAAAAATCTGCCGTCCGGATAATGACAACCTTCTGAGACGACGACGGTGCAATAGCCGAATTTCTTCACATTGGCATTGACCCGAGCAAGGAATTTTTTCTCATCGAAGACAACTTCGGGAAACAAAATCACCACTGGAATATCCTGATCCACCAGCAAGCCACCAGCCGCTGCGATCCAACCGGCATGCCTGCCCATGACTTCAAGCACAAAAATTTTGGTGGAAGTTTTAGCCATCGATTTGACATCGAACGAGGCTTCTAACGTGGACACGGCCACATATTTGGCGACCGAACCAAAACCGGGGCAGCAATCGGTGATCGGGAGATCATTGTCGATGGTTTTGGGAACGTGAATCGCCTGCAAGGGATAGCCCAGCGACTCAGACAACTGTGAGATCTTGAAACAGGTATCGGCAGAATCGCCGCCGCCGTTGTAGAAAAAGTAGCCTATGTTGTGCGCCTTGAAGACGGCGATCAAGCGTTCGTATTCACGCTTGTTGGCTTCCAGACTTTTGAGTTTGTAGCGACAGGAGCCAAACGCTCCGGCGGGGGTATAGCGCAGGGCGGCGATATCGGCGATGGATTCTTTAGTGGTGTCGATCAGGTCTTCGGTGAGCGCGCCGATGATGCCGTTGCGGCCTGCGTAGACTTTGCCGATGACGTCTTTGTGTTTGCGTGCAGTTTCGATCAGTCCGCAGGCAGAGGCGTTGATGACGGCGGTAACGCCACCGGATTGCGCATAAAAGGCGTTCTTTTTGGCCATGATGATCGTCTCCAGGTTGTCGAAAAATTCATTAGCAATCAGTTTAGCAGGCTGTTCGTTCAAACCCGAACGCTAGTTTACATCCTGCTTGAATGTCACCATAAATCCTACTAATATAGGACTAATGTTTGAATTGGAGAGAATATGCTACAAACTTTAAGACGCGCTGGCGGGTCATTAGTCATGACGGTTCCGAAAGCGTTTATTGAACAGAACCACTTGCAAGATGGTTCGCAAGTTGAATTGTTGCTTGAGGGGCAAAAGATGACAATCAATGCGCCTGGCAAGAAACGTTACAAGCTCGATGACTTGTTAGCTGAAATGCCCGGTAAATTTCCTCTGGCCGAGGGCTGGGATGAAATGAAGGCGGTTGGTAAGGAAGCGTTTTGATGGCTTACGTCCCACATCGCGGCGATATTATTCATTTAGATTTCGATCCGGCGTCAGGTAATGAAATGAAGGGGCCGCACTTTGGCCTTGTTGTCAGTGCCAAGGTATTCAATGCAAGAGGTTTAGCGATGGTTTGCCCTATTTCTCAGGGTACAGCCGCTGCCGCAAGAACGCATGGGACCGTGGTGACATTAACGGGGCTGGGCCTTGACACACAAGGCGCGATCCATTGCCATCAGTTGAAGTCTCTTAACTGGAAAATCCGTAAGGCGAAGTTTAAAGAGAAGGTGCCGCAGGAGATTGTTGATGATGTTGCGGCACGAATTGAAGCAATTATTGTTGAATAGTGCAAATCTGGACCTGAAGACGGCATCAAACCATAAAGCGATGCCGCCCGAGTCATCATCACTTCAGCGCATTTACCTTCATCCACTCCGTCAAAGCCACCCGCCCTGTCGTCGAAAAATCAGTAAAAACCCCATCCGTGCCTAGATCAAAATACGCCTTGTATTCCGCTTTCGGGTCGCCCTGATAGGTTTTAGTCAGGCGCGCGCCTTCATCGCGAAACGTGTACGGGTGCACGAACAAACCCGCTTTATGCGCATCGGCCACCAAGGTCGTCGGGGCCATATTCGACGCCTGATCCAACGACTTCACCGCGTTGCCGGACGCGTCTACGCCTTGGGCTGGCAAGATATACAACTTCCACGGACCGATCCCGTCGGCGTAGGTTTTGATTTCTGCCAGACCGGCTGGGGTGACCATCGCGGCAAACGTCCGTGGGTCATTGGCTTGCAGCCATGAAAACGGCTTGGCGGTGTCTGGCGAATCGTAGGTCATCTCCCCGGTTTTAAAATTGCTGCCGCTGCCATCGATTAACTGCACGACTTTGGTTTTGAGGCCCATTTTGCGCATAAGTTTGAGACTTTCCGGTTCAAAGGACTGCACAAAAACCGGCGAGTCGGGCGTGTTCCAGCCTTCTTTGATCAGCATTTCCAGTAACTTGGCTTCCAGTGGCAGGCCTAGCTGACGTTGATAAATCGGATTTTTGGTTTCTGGATACACATAGATCGTGCGCTTGGGATCGGCGGCCATTGTTTGCCTGGCGAGATCGATGATTTCCTGAAATGTAGCCATCGGATAGAGGCCGTCGTATTGCTTGCTGCGCACATCAATAGGCTGCTTCACGCGCAGGGTTTTGAGTTCTGCGGCGGTGAAGTCGCTGATATACCAATCTGGCCCGGTTGCCACGCCATCGACCATGCGCGATTTTTTGCGTGCCGCAAATTCAGGATGGCTGGCAACGTCGGTGGTGTCGCTGAGCAATACGTTATGACAGGCGAATAGCACGCCGTCACTGGAAGAATGCAAATCGAGTTCAAGGGCATCGGTTCCGGCGGCGATGGCGGCTTGATAACCGGCGATGACTTCTTCGGGATACAAACCCGGCAGGCCGCGATGCCCGATGATGAGCGGTGGATTGCCGTCGAGCGTGTTGAAACGTGCTGGCATATTGTGGCTATTACTGGCGCATCCTGCGATCAAAAGGGTAGCGGCGATGAGTGTGGCGGTGACGGTGATTGGTCGTTTCATAAGTCCTCTGGTGTGCATTGATCGGAAAGTCATCCGGGCTAACTGGATATTTAAATGACGGTTAACTGTAAACCGAAAAATAAATAACGCAGTAAACACGGATTTCATGACTACTTAATGACGACTTAGTGACCACTCAATGACCACATATTCAGACCATTGATTGCGCCAACCACTCACTCGGCGACGTCCCTATGCGCTGACTAAATACCCGGGTAAAAGCAGTCGGACTCAGATAACCAACTGCCGGGGCCACCAGTTTCAAGGACTGGCCATTTTTGAGTAGCACTTGGGCGACGCCGACGCGCCAGTCGGTCAGGTAATCGAGTGGCGTCATCCCGACCGTTTCCCGAAAATGCACCGCAAAACGGGCGCGAGACATGCCCGCCGACTCTGCCAATTGCGCCAGCGACCAGCTCTGCTCGGGGCGCTCGTGCATCTCTGTGATGGCCTTTGCCAGCCGCGCGTCTCCCAGCCCGGCCAGAATCCCGCCCACCACCAGTTTGGCGTTCATCGCATGCCGCAAGAGCAGAATCATGAAATATTCAGTGAGCCGGTCCACTGCCGCCTGGCGACCACAATTGTTGGAAAAAGCCTCTGCAAACAGCAGCGCCAGCATCGCCTTTAAGCCCGGTGCCGACGCCAATGGGACCACCATGACTTCGGGCAAGGCTTTGATCACCGGATTTTCAGGGCCGCCGCCGAACATGATATTGGCGCATACCATTTCGGCCTTATCGGTTTCACTGGCTTGCAAGCTATGTACGCCGGGCCGAGGGAAAAACAAGACCGAAGGCTCTTCTATAGTGATGGGATCAAAGTCGGGCCGTAACACTGTCAGGCGACCGCTATTAATTAAATGAATATGGCCGCTGCCATCTAACAGGGACGCGTCGGCAGTGCCGCACAGCGCACCGGAATGAAACACCCGTGCAGAGGGGGCAAAGCGTGTAAACAACGGTGACAATCTATCCATTTTTTCCTCGGGGTTGGCTCGGCTTAGCTCATTTCAGGTTACATCTTGATACACAGATTGATACTAACTGCATTATTTTGAAGACTATTGATAGCAAATAGTATCACTTTCAGTGGCATGATTCTACTCATGCACTCCGCAGTCATAGACCCCGACATTCATGCCGCTCTCTATTTACCTTTCCACTGAAAGAACAAAATGAATATCCAAAAATTGATGATTTCTACCGCCCTTGTTGTTGCTGCTACCGCTACTGCCGGTGCCGCTATCGCTGATACACGTTATCCGGTTGATGCACCTTTCGTCTCCACTAAAACCCGCGCTGAAGTTATTGCTGAATTACCACAAGCTGGTAATCAGGCCCGTCTGACTTACGCCCGCACAACCTATCCGGCTGAGCAAACGATGGTCTCAACTAAAACGCGGGCTGAAGTAGTTGCCCAGTTGTCACCGACCGTTGATGAAGGACGTGAGAACTACATCAAAACGCTCTATCCGACTAACGCCGCCGCCGTCGCCGCAAAACGTGCCCAAGTACGTTCGGAAGTGGCGCTAGCCGATACGCGTCAGAAATTTAGTAGCATCAATACTGGTAACTAAGTTATTCAATTAGTTAATTAAGTCAGTCCATCCGTTAGCCATCAAAAAGATGGCCTTCAATACTGCAGCATAAACAGAACGAGGTAGTTGCGCTTAGCGTCACTACTTCGTTCTGTTTTGCGTTGGATCAGGCCTTTCAAACAAGCTAAGATAACTTTTCGATAGCTAAGGAGAAACACTATGTCTTTTGATCTTGATTTGTTCGTCATTGGCGCAGGCTCCGGCGGAGTGCGCGCGGCACGCTTTGCGGCTGGCTTCGGTGCACGCGTGGCGGTGGCCGAAAGCCGGTATTTGGGTGGTACCTGCGTCAATGTCGGTTGCGTACCGAAAAAATTGCTGGTGTATGGCGCGCACTTTAGCGAAGACTTTGCGCAGGCTGGTGGTTTTGGCTGGACTACCGAACAGCCACAGTTTGACTGGGCGACACTGATTGCCAATAAAGACCGTGAAATTCATCGCCTCAATGCGGTCTACCGCGCGTTGTTGCTCAACAGTGGCGTGACGCTGCACGAAGGCCATGCTCGCCTGCTAGATGCCCATACAGTTGAGATCAATGGACAGCGCTTGCGTGCCGCCACTATCCTGATTGCGACGGGCGGCTGGCCCCAGGTGCCTGATATTCCCGGCAAGGAACTGGCGATCACCTCCAACGAAGCATTTTTTCTCAAGCAATTGCCGCGCCGTGTGTTGGTGGTCGGCGGCGGTTACATCGCGGTCGAATTCGCCTCGATCTTTCACGGACTCGGGGCCGAGACCACGCTGGCGTATCGGGGCGACCTGATCCTGCGCGACTTTGACCGAAGCGTGCGTCAGCATTTGCATGAAGAACTCCTCAAAAAAGGCCTGACGCTGACCTACCAAGCCGACATCGCTCGCATCGATAAACTCAGCGACGGAGGCCTTGCTGCCACCCTGAAAGATGGGCGCGTGTTGGAGACCGATTGCGTTTTTTATGCCACTGGTCGGCGTCCGATGCTCGACAATCTGGGGTTAGAAAACACCGCCGTTGAACTCGATCAAAAAGGCTTTATCAAGGTCGATGACGACTATTGCACAACAGAGCCATCGATACTGGCAATCGGCGATGTCATTGGCCGGGTGCAACTGACACCGGTAGCGCTCGCTGAAGGCATGGCGGTGGCACGACGGTTATTTCGCCCGAAAGAATATCGCCCGGTGGACTACAAAATGATTCCCACGGCGGTCTTCAGCCTGCCCAATATCGGCACGGTCGGCCTCACTGAGCAAGAGGCGCGCAGTGCCGGGTATAACGTGAGCATTTTCGAAAGCCGGTTCCGGCCTATGAAGCTCAGCTTGGGTGAGTCTGACGAAAAAACCCTGATGAAATTGATCGTAGACGCCAACACCGACAAAGTACTGGGCTGCCATATGGTCGGGCCGGAGGCGGGCGAAATCATTCAGGGCATTGCCGTGGCGCTCAAAGCGGGCGCGACCAAACGGGTGTTTGACGACACGATCGGGATTCATCCGACGGCGGCGGAGGAGTTTGTGAGTTTGCGTACGCCATTGACTGATAGATAATTGGCGCATCAAATTTGAATTCAATCAGGAGGATTTAATGAGAGATAAGCATCGTCGTCCGACCCATCCCGGCGCTGTATTGCGGGAAGATGTGCTGCCAGCGCTGGCAATGACAGAAGCCGAGTTTGCTCAGTTGCTTGGGGTGAGTCGTTTAAGCGCATCGGAACTCTTGCACGAGCAGCGGGCGTTGTCGCCGGAAATGGCCGTTCGCGTGGCCGCACTGTCGGGCACAACACCAGAAAGCTGGCTGCGCATGCAGGAAGCTGTAGATCGTTGGGTTATTCCACAACAACCGGCGTAAATACACTCTGCACATAACAAAAAGGCCCTTCCGGGCCTTTTTGTTATGTTCTTTGTTGCTTAGTTATCTTCAACTGCAACGCAGTTTGATCACCTCATCAAACGCTTCTTCTGCCGACTTTCCTAACTTCATCAGCGCGGTGATTTCACCCGAATAGTCACCGATATTCGGCGGCAACAAATCACGATGAATTTTAAAATAATCATACTTTTGGGCATCGATGACGTCTTGCACTTTGACCGTCGCCGCGCGTGTCCCGACCGTACGGGTACGGGTTGCGGCAATTTTGGCGCGTACACCAACGCCGGCGATGGCGCTATTAATCTGGGCTAAGGTGTAGACCATGCTGCCGTTGCTGCCTTCGAACTCGTCCGTGACCGGATGGAGCAAATGATGGGTGCTATTGAACGCCATCTTTTTTTCGGAGCTGTTGATGACCTGATAAAACGGTCGCTGTCCGCCGGAAGTGAGGGCGAACTGGACGCGATCGCCATAAGCCAGCATTTGTTCTACAACATCATTGAGGTATGCAACTGACAACGTGTTAATCGTGCCATCCCAGCGCTTGCTTCTTGTAGTCGTCTTCAAAATACAATATTTCCAATAATGATGGCGATGATGGCAATCTGGTGCAGGAGAATTTGCATCGGACAGGCCATCCGTGCCGGGTGAAAGTCAGGCCGGTAAATCAAATTGATAAATCAGATCAGGCCGTATTATCCCTCGCCACGATTTATTCCGAACAGGCTACGTCAAAATAAATTCTGGTGTTGCGCATAACTATTGCCTATGGACATGAAATGGTGCGTTGCATGTTTCCCTCTGGTGTGGAGAGAGATCACTTAAGGAACAATTGTTGTAAAGAGATAAACGGCAAAAATGACTAAATGAATCGTGCCCTGCATCACGGTTGTCCGGCCAGTGCCAAGCGAGAACGTGGCCACAATAAAAGACAGCAGCAGCAAAACAGTCGATTTGATGTCTAGCCCGAGGGACAACGTCCAGCCGGTCGTCAACGAGACGATCGCCACCGCAGGAATAGTCAATCCGATACTCGCTAACGCCGAACCAAGCGCCAGATTAAGGCTGGTCTGAAGCCGATTGGCACGCGCCGCACGCACAGCGGCCAATCCTTCAGGCAAGAGAACTACGGCGGCGATAATAATGCCGACCAGAGTTTTCGGTGCGCCAGCGCTGGCGACAACCGCTTCTAATGTCGGGGCCAGCGACTTCGCCAGCAGAACCACCGCTCCCAGACACACCAGTAACAGAGCGCCGCTGGTCCACGCGACTTTGACAGAGGGCGCGCAAGCATGAACTTCTTCATCATTGGTCGACTCGTCAGGCAAAAAATAGTCGCGATGCCGAACCGTCTGGACCAGTACAAATGTGCCGTAAAGAACTAACGAAATAACGGCAATAAATGCCAGTTGGCTGGAATTATAGTAAGGGCCGACTGTGCTTGAAGTGTAGTTTGGCAACACCAGCGTAAGAACCGAAATAGCCGCCAAAGTCGCCAGCGATGCACTCACGCCCAGCAATCCAAAGGTCTGCTCTTTATGCCGGGTAGCGCCTGCCAGCAGACAAATACCAACGATGCCGTTGAGAATAATCATGATGGCGGCAAACACGGTATCGCGTGCCAGCCCCATCGTTTCCTCGCCTCCGGCGAGCATCAGCGAGACGATCAGCGCCACTTCAATCAGGGTCACGGCCAGCGCCAACACCAGTGTTCCGTAGGGTTCGCCGACACGATGGGCCACGACTTCTGCGTGGTACACCGCCGACAACACACCACCCAACAGACCGGCGACGAGTATGAGTGAGTAAACAGCGCCGAGATCAAACTGCGTACCGGCAAGTAATAACCAACCAGCAATTGGCGCTGCGATGGTCCATTTGGGGAGGGGGGGAAATGTTTTCATGCCCCGATTGGACACGACTGAGGCACTTTTAGCAAGCAAGCGCTGACCTTTTGAGATACCTGTGTGGTCTGTGGAGTCGAACGATTCGTCACCCCGAAAACATACGTAGTGATCCCTTAATGGCAGAGGCTGTACATCTGACTTAGGAGTTTTACTTAAATTACACCGCGCCACGTTATTTTTTAAATCCTTGGGGCGTAGAGTGGTTTTCCCAATAACGGCTAGCCAGTCTTCCGCTTGAAGACTAAACACTGATGAGACCTCATACGTCTTCATTAAGGAAATTTTTGGCACAGCCTGGTGATTGGCGATCTGGGTCGTTTAAGGCGCAGATTTTCCAAAAATTAACGCTTGTTTTAATCCTCACTCACTTAAGGAAGCTTATTCATGAATCATGATTTCGAATCTAACTCTGTAGTCGGGAAAAATATATTCCGCAATAACACCAAGATGATCGCCGCTTCTGAGATCGGCTATAGCATCGCGCAGAACCAAAACATGATCGGCATTCGTGTAATTGCCCGTGCTGGGCAAAACAAGTTATACGACATTGCCACTGGAAAAGAATTCGTCAATTTGTGTTCATGCTCTTATCTTGGATTAAATAGCCATCCAGACGTATTGCAAGGGGGTATTGATGCTTTACAAAGTCAGGGTATTACCGGGCTTTCGATGGCAGAGTATCGAATCCGGTTAAGTGTGATGGAAGAGTTAGAGCAACAATTAAGGGATCTTTTTAATGGCCCGATATTGCCTGCCGTTTCATGCAGCGCGTTAACGGCGGGAATATTACCTCTGCTCGCCTCAGGCCATTTAACCGATGGCCAGCCCATGGTGATGGTGTTTGATAAGTTTGCACACTTTTCAATGGCATTCATTAAACCGATTATTGCTGATGAAACACTGGTGCTGAGCTGCCCCCACAATGACATGACGTACTTGGAAGACATTTGTAAAAAGTATCCGCGAGTGGCCTATATCTGCGATGGCGTATATTCGGTGGGCGGCGTTGCTGATCTTTCTGCGCTGTTGTCTCTTCAGGAGCGTTATGGTTTATTTCTTTATTTTGATGATTCCCATTCTCTTTCTGCCGATGGAAAAAGTGGGGAAGGCCATATTCGGTCACGACTTAAAGAATTGAATGAAAGAACAATGATCGTCGCCTCTATTGCTAAAGCATTTGGCAGTACGGGTGGAATTGCCATGCTGGGATCAGAAAAGCATTTCGACTTTTTATATCGCGCGGGACCTTTAGGATGGTCACAAAGTTTGCGCACAGCAGCAATCGGGACCACTTTGGGCAGTATAAAAGTACATAAAAGTGAAGAACTCAATCAATTGCAACAACAACTCAAACAAAACATTGCCCTATTTGATGCGCAGATTAATACCGCTCAACGCAGCAATGGGCTAAATATTAAAGTTGTTGAAGTTGGCGATCAGGAAAAAGCCGTGCATTTATCTAAAGCCCTGTATGACAAGGGCTTCTACTGCTCACCGGTATTCTTTCCCATCGTGAGCAAAGGTAAAGCAGGTGTTCGGCTTATGCTGCGAGGTGATCTGCCATCGGAAATAGTGCAGTCTTTTGTTGATCAACTTAAAGAAATTCTGTCAGAGATGGATATACCGCATTAACAACGTAACAACCTTTCTCTCTGAATAGTTCACAGACTCAATTAATGGCGATGATGATGATCGATCACAAAAAAACAGCCACAGCATGGCTCAGTTTTATCGGCAGCATCATTGCCGTTTTAATGAGCGTCATGGATATTCAGATTACCAATGCGGCCATTGGGACGATCCAAAGCGCGATGCATTTCCCTTTGGAGAAAGGCTCTTGGTTGTCTTCAGCTTATTTGATGGCGGAAATTGTGACCTTGCCTCTTTCTGGCTTGTTGCTTAAAGCGCTGGGGATAAAACGTTACGCGTTGGTGTTTTGCATGATGTTTATGGGAAGTTCCATCCTCTGCGCCCAAGCCTGGAGCTTTTCAAGTCTGATTGTCTTTCGCATTCTTCAAGGAGCCGCAGGCGGTGCCTTGATGGCGCTGGCCTACAACATCATCATCATCAAACTACCGACATCGGCGCATGCAAAGGCAAATACCCTATTTGGTGCAACCGTAGCATTGGCACCAACAATAGGTCCCATGATTGCTGGCGTGATGACGGAGTCTTTCGGGTGGCAGTCGCTGTTCTACATTAATCTGCCAATCGGCATCCTGGCATTGGGGCTGATGATGGCTGGATTGCGCGAAGATGTTGTCCGCGCTCATGAAAAAATACAGATAGATTTCCTTGGGTTAATCACGATTGTGATCGGTCTGGGCTGCCTGCAATTCGTGCTGGAAGAGGGTCACAGCTATGGCTGGTTTGCGTCAGCCTTCATTTCCACTCTTTTTATAACGGCCCTGTGTGCGCTGACACTATTTGTCATGAATGCACTACGGGTTCAGGCCCCCTTGGTCAATCTTTTTCTTTTAAAAAATCACCAATTATCGATTAGTTGCATGGCGAATCTGCTGACCGGTGCGGCGTTATTCGGCTGTTATTTTTTAGTTCCTTATTTTCTGATCACCCTTAAATCGTATTCTCCCGTTGAAATTAGTTATATTATTTTTTTTGGCGGTTTGGCCCAATTGGCGGCCCTGATGTGCATGCCAATGATATTAAAAAAGATCAATATTTATGGATTAATCGCCATTGGCAGTGTGCTTTTCGCGTTAAGTTCGATTACATGGAGCTATATCGCCATCGACTTTCATTACGAATGGGTCATCATTGCGCAAATCTTGCGCGGCTTGGGTGGGACGTTAATGTTGACCCCGCTCGGGATACTGGCAACGACGTCTATACAAAAGATCGACGCCGCTTCTGCGTCGATTTTGTTTAATGTGTCACGCACGCTAGGCGGGGCTTTGGGAGTGGCGGTTCTGACGACGCTGGTAAAGCATCAACAAACCCATTACTACACGACGTTGACAGGCACTGTTGAGCGCGCTTCGGCTACAGTCGATTTTCTGAAGCATCAAAGTTATCAATTAGCATTTCGGGATACCTTCCAATTGCTGTGTTTATTCCTGCTGCTATCTGCATGCGCATTCGGCATATTACGCGTCAATGAGCACTTCAACTGGCGCCGCAAATAGCGTGCTCTTTTCGGTATTTCCGTTATAAAAGTCCAAAAACTCTTTTGCCGGCATCGCCTTTGCGAATAACCATCCCTGCCCATATTGCACTTCCCGTGCTACAAGATAATCTGCTTGCACCTGCGTTTCTATCCCTTCGGCGACGATATTGAGATGCAAGGTTTTTGCCATATCAATAATATGTGTCATCACGCTGCTGGTGGCGGAATCGCTGCCTATGGTATCGATAAACGATTTATCGATTTTTAGTACATCCAGCGGAAACCCCTGAAGATAGGCCAGGCTGGAATAGCCGGTTCCAAAATCATCGATCACTACGACATAGCCCAAGTCGCGTGCATGACTGATCATATCCAGGGCTGACTTAATATCCATAAAGCTGCGCTCAGTGACTTCGAGCCAGATTTGTTGCGGCAAGATGCCGCTATCCCTTAGCGCACCGTCGAGAACATCCAAAATACGCCCGGTCGCCATATCTTGCGCACTCACATTAATGGCGATATGCAAATCGGGATTCGATCTCAGCATGTTGTGCATATCGCATACCACCGCTGCAACAACTTGATCCGTGATGGGTAAAATCAGCGCGTTCTCTTCGGCTAGCGGGATAAACAAATCTGGACCGATCATGCTGCCGTCCGACTGCGGCCAACGCACCAGCGCTTCTGCACCCACGCACATACCGGTGCTAAGGGCTATGATCGGCTGATAATGGACAACAAATTCACGCCGCTCCACGCCAATTTTCAACTCACCTAACGGCGACAACCTTCTACGTGCAATCCAAACAACAATACCGACGATCAAGGCCGCCACCAATAATCCGATTGGCAAAAAAATCATGCGTTCGCGTTGTAATTGGCCCGCTACATTACTGTAGGGTTCGATGACGACGGCGACTAAGCCTGCCTGACGCGAAAGTCCAAAAAGATGACCTCCCGTATGAGCTTGATTCTGTGCTTGACTCCCCTTCGTATCCGGTATGGTCAGTATGGCCTCAACTAGCTTCTGATCCGGATCATGCAAAGTGCCCAGTAACTTCCCGTTCGAGGTTGCCACTGCCAGTTGAACATCCGGATCAAGAATCAGGTCGGTAAACTGGCCTGAGTCAATCAACGCTACATGCGATTTGTAATACAGTGCGGCCATACTTTTGCCGTCGCTGATTTTTGGCGTCACGCCCAAGCTCACCGCAATCCCGTCTTCGGTCATAAAGTCGATGGGAACTTCCGGGGACGGTATGTTCGCCATGCCACCAGCGGTACACTTCAGGACCCCATTGTCGACATAGCCAATATCGGCAATGCTACGGGTAGCGATCGTCAGCTTGCGCATTTGCAGGATATGCTCTTCTGAACATGGCGTCACATGCAGATGTTCAAACTGATGCAACGCGGCACTTGCCCCACTAAAAGTAAGTCGAGTGCGTTCGAGCCCGCGTTGGGAAAGAAACTGAAGATGTTCTTCCTCGGCATTGATGGCACGCGTAGAGGAAAGATGAAACGCCAGCGCAATAGATCCAATTGCCCCCATTAGTGCTATTAGCGTTGCGATAATAATGACGCGTGTGCGTTGCAATTTTTCTTCCCTTTTGGCTTCGCTACGTTTTACGAGCGTATTTGAGTATGACATACTGACAAGTTTACTGTATTGACACATATACAACAAATGTTAATCATCCAGGACCTCTGCAATATTGTTGCTGGCGAGGCGTGCCGACGAAGGCTCTAGCCGTCTGAGACTTGCGTTTAACCCGGATGTTCACATGTGGGCACAGAGAATTTCGACTAAGATACACACCCCCTTCACCGCGAGCGCTTGCACAATGACTGAATTGCCGATCCCATCTGCGGATATACCCGATGACCTCGATCAAAACGATACCGGCGTCAACACCACTACGCAAGAGCCCCGACTCTGGCGCGATGTCGGCTGGACTGCGCGGGTCATCAAAAATGTCGACGATGAGGGTTGGGCGGTGGAAATGATCAAGGACGGCGAGCCTGAACCGGCATTGGTGGGTCCGTGGACCATGGGGCGTGACAAAAAGAATCCTAAACCGCTCGATACCAACGCGTTTAACACGCTGGTCAAAACATCGATTCGTGCTCGATGAACCGGGCGCTTAGAGAAGCTATCACCGACTG
>NZ_JBRIIQ010000060.1:0-25421 GCF_052976905.1 Glaciimonas sp. GG7
GCAGTCGGTGATAGCTTCTCTAAGCGCCCGGTTCATCGAGCACGAATCGATAGTCACGAAACGCAAGGCATCGTACTAAAACAATTAGCCGATGCAGGTCACAATGGTCAGATTTTGCTGGAAGCGGCGCGTGACGCCTTGATCGGGTCCGTACACGCAGGCATCAGCGTGGCGGTGGTGGTCACGGTGATCGCCGTCGTGCTGGTCAGCCGGGTACCGAGAATCACCTTAAATACCAAATCGGAACCGCTTGTTGTCGGTGACTGAGACGCCATCCGCAAGAGGCAAAATACACGCCTGACAACTGCTTACAGATAACACAACTTCGTTGCACCTGACACGCTTGGCGAGTGGCATTCTGACTACCTGACAACTCAACTCAGGAAGGATGTAAGCCATGAAAAAGATCATTAAACTGGTCGTGTTAGGCGCGGCCCTCAGCGCAATGTTGTCGGGTTGCATCGTCGTTCCGGCGCGCGGGTATTACGGCCATCCTTATTATGCCCCTTACCGTTATTAATACTATTGACACTATTGCTGCAGTGCGCCGACCGGACGCGCTGTTTTTCGTCCATTTTTCTGTGAGTTCCTATTATGAAACTTAGCCACAAACTCGTCCTCTCCATGCTCGCCATGTCCGGCGTGATGGCCTTAGCCCATGCCGATGAGCCTGGGCGCCATCCTTTTTATGTCCATGCACTAGAAGATCTGAACACAGCCAACTGGCTTATCGCCCACCGCGGCAGCGATAACTGGGTGATGGGCCGTAATGAGGAAGTTGCACTTTCTGAAATCAATTCCGCCAAGGAGTTGGTCCTGCAATCCGGTCTTGATGTCGGCAAAAATTTTGAACAGCGCCAGCGCCCGGATATCCACAGAGACCACAACGGTCGCCTCCATGAAGCAATGGAGGCACTAAGACAAGCACGTCAGGATTTGACACAGCCAGAAGACGATCCACGCATCCGGGGTATGCAACATGAAGCCTTGCGGCATATTGACGTTGCCTTGCATGCAACCAAGGATGCGATCAGGGATGCGGGATATTAAGAATGACTGATAGCCGTTGATAGAAAATGGGCCGTACTGCACAACATTACGGCCCATTGTTATTCTTGCTCCGCCTGAGAAAGCGGTTACAACTCGTACATATCTTTTTCACCACTCATTACCTGCTCGATCAACTTACGATTCATGGTCGGTGCCAGCAATTCAATAAACGTATACACATAACTACGCAAATACGCGCCCTGCTTGACTGCTGCGCGGGAGACGTTGGTGCCAAACAAATGGCCCGCTTTGATCGCCCGCAAACCAGTGTCGCGCTCGGCATCAAACGCCATGCCGGCAATAATCCCCACACCCATCCCCAGCTCGACATAGGTTTTGATGACGTCGGCATCAATCGCCTCTAGCAGCACGTCCGGTTTCAGATTGCGCAATGCGAACGCATGATCGATCTTACTGCGTCCGGCAAAGGCGCTGTCGTAAGTAATAAGGGGGTAAGCCGCAATTTCTTCCAGCGTCAGCGCCTTCGATTGCAGCAAAGGATGCTCGGGCGGGACCACCACCATGTGCTCCCATTGGTAGCACGGCAGCGTAATCAAACCGTCCGCATTGGCAATCGCCTCAGTTGCCAGCGCCAGATCGGCCTGATCGTTGCGCACCATGTCGGCTACCTGACGCGGATTGCCCTGTAACAAAGACAATCTCACTTTCGGAAACTTCAGCGTGAACGCCTGCACCACTTTCGGTAATGAATAGCGCGCCTGGGTATGCGTGGTGGCGATAGTGAAGCTGCCGCTGTCATGCGCGGCGTATTCCTGACCGATGCGCTTTAAGCCCTCGATCTCGAGCATGATGGCCTCAACCGATTTCAACACCTGCCGCCCCGGCTCGGTCAAGCCGCGGATACGCTTGCCGTGGCGGGTAAAGATATCTACCCCAAGCTCCTCTTCCAGCTCAATAATGGCCTTTGATACGCCGGGTTGCGAGGTGTACAACGCCTTGGCCGCCTCGGTCAGATTGAAGTTTTGCCGCACCGCCTCGCGTACGAAGCGGAACTGATGGAGATTCATGGTGTGCCCTTCACTTTTTATCGTGCTTGCATATACCAAATACGCATATAAGCAAATAAATAGTATGTAGTTGGTAATAAAGCAGAAGTTTATTACGATTAAGATTGTTCTGTATGGGCCTATATGACTTTATCTTATGTAGTAAGCGGCTTTGCCGTCGGCGTATTAGTCGGTTTGACCGGTGTTGGCGGCGGCTCTTTGATGACGCCCTTACTGACGCTGATGTTCGGCATCCACCCCAGCGTGGCGGTCGGCACTGATCTGGCATTTGCCTCGGCCACCAAGGTCGCCGGGACATTCGCCCATCGCTACAGCGGCAATATCCGCTGGGATATCGTCAGAAAATTATGTCTGGGGGCGTTACCGGCGGCGGTGGTGACTGCGCTGTCGCTCAAGCATTTCGGCACGCTGAGCGCGGAAATGGGTCAGATTATTCGCTACTCAATTGCCGGTTCTGTATTTTTAACCGTGGTTGCTTTGTTATTTAAAGGTAAACTGCAAAATTGGTTAAATGCCCATCCCGAAAAACAACTCGACGGCGCGAATTTAACTGCTGCAACAATCTTTGCCGGTTTGGTGCTCGGTACACTGGTGACCATTTCATCGATCGGCGCAGGCGCTGTCGGTGCCACATTGCTGGTGTTGCTGTATCCGCGCCTCACTCCTGCAGAAGTCGCTGGCACCGACATTGCTTACGCAGTGCCGTTGACGGCGATTGCAGCGTTGGGACATTGGTGGCTGGGATCGATCGATTGGGCACTATTGGGCGCGCTGCTACTCGGTTCTGTTCCCGGGATTACACTAGGGTCTTTGGCCGCCCGCAAAGTACCTGAGAAAATTTTACGTGCCTTGTTGGCCGTGACGCTTACCAGCGTTGCTGTCAAATTGGTATTTCAATAGATATAAAACGATTAAAAATTATCCGAGACGTTAGGAATACAAGATGTATCGCTACGACCAATACGACCACCAGATCGTCAAAGAACGCATCGCCCAATATCGCGGCCAGGTAGAACGCCGCCTGTCGGATGAACTCACCGAAAACGAATTCAAAATTCTGCGCCTGCAAAACGGTCTGTACATGCAGCGCCATGCGTACATGCTGCGTGTAGCCGTGCCCTACGGCCTGCTGTCGTCAGCACAGGTGCGCATGTTTGCCACCATCGCACGCAAGTACGATCGCGGTTACGGTCACTTCACGACCCGTCAAAACATTCAGTACAACTGGATCAAGCTCGAAGAGTCTCCGGACATTCTGGCCGATCTGGCGACTGTCGAAATGCACGCCATCCAGACTTCCGGCAATTGCATCCGCAACATTACCTCCGACGAGTTGGCAGGCGTGGCCGCCGATGAAGTCATCGATCCGCGCCCCTACGCTGAAATCTTGCGTGAGTGGAGCACCTTCCATCCCGAGTTCGCCTTCCTGCCGCGTAAATTCAAATTCGCCATTAACGGCTCGGCAGAAGACCGCGCGGCCACCGCTGTGCATGACATCGGCTTGACGATGGTAAAAAATGCGGCTGGCGAAGTCGGCTTCAAAGTCATGGTCGGCGGCGGTATGGGTCGCACCCCGATTATCGGCAGCGTGATCCGCGAATATCTGCCTTGGCAACATGCATTGACGTATATGGAAGCGATTTTGCGCGTCTATAACCAGTACGGTCGGCGCGACAACATCTACAAAGCCCGTATCAAAATTTTGGTCAAAGCACTGGGTGCGCCCGAGTTTGCGCGTCAGGTTGAAGCCGAATGGCTGGGGATCAAAGACGGTCCCGGCACGCTGACGGTGGAAGAGCTGCAACGCGTATCGCAATACTTCACCGACCCGGCCTACGAAACATTGCCAGCCACCGATGCCGCATTTGAGTCCCTGAAAGCGACCGACAAAGGCTTCGCCAACTGGCTCAAGCGCAACGTCAAAGCGCACAAGGTCAGCGGCTACGCAGCGGTGATTCTGTCGTTGAAAAAAACCGGTGTACCGCCGGGCGACATCACCGCCGAGCAACTCGATTTTGTGGCCGATCTTTGCGATCGTTACAGCTTCGGTGAAATTCGCGTCACGCACGAACAGAATTTGGTGCTGGCCGATGTCAAGATGTCTGAATTGTTCACCTTCTGGCAGGAAGTCAAAGCGCATGGCTTAGCGACGCCAAATATCGGTTTACTGACCGACATTATTTGCTGCCCCGGCGGCGATTTCTGCTCGCTGGCAAACGCCAAATCGATCCCGATTGCGCAAGCGATTGCCGAGAAATTCGACAACATCGACTTTCAGCATGACATAGGCGACATCGAACTCAACATCTCCGGTTGCATCAACGCCTGCGGTCATCATCACGTCGGTAACATCGGGATTTTAGGCGTCGATAAAGACGGCTCGGAGTGGTATCAAGTCTCCATCGGCGGCGCGCAAGGCAACAGCACAAGTATCGGCAAAATCATCGGCCCATCATTTTCGGCCTATCAAATGCCGACCGTGATTGAGCGTCTGCTCGACGTCTACGTGCAACAGCGGACTGAAGACGAACGCTTTATCGATACCGTGCAGCGCATAGGCGTGGCACCGTTTAAAGAATATGTCTACGCGACACCGATCAAAACTGCACTACCGGTTGGGGAGGATGCTTGTGTCTGAGTCAATGAATAACACCATTATTAAAAATCGTAGCATCGTCACGGATGACTGGACTGTTCTGCGTTTGGCAGAAGGCGACAGCGCCGACAGCATTGCTATCCCCGCCGGAAAAGTGATCGTTCCCCTGACCGTCTGGCAAGCCCAACGCGCAACGCTGGAAGGCCGCGCTGAGCTTGGCGTTTGGCTGAGCAGCGATGCCCGCCCGGAAGCCATCTCAGACGACTTCGCGCACTTTGCCTTGGTCGCCATTGACTTCCCGATCTTTACAGATGGACGTGGCTATTCAATCGCATTCAACTTACGCAGCCGTCACGGCTATCAAGGCGAGCTACGCGCCATTGGCGATGTTTTGCGCGATCAATTGTTTTATATGTCGCGGGTTGGTTTCGATGCTTATGCAGTACGCGCCGATAAAGACATCAACGAGGCGTTGAAAGGGTTGACCGATTTTTCGGAAAAATATCAAACCTCATGGGATGTGAAAACGCCGTTGTTCCGTCGGGTAAATCGTCAACCAGTCACACAGGAATAATCATGAGCACCAACGCCGAGCTATCTTTGCCCGATCTGATTGCCGCCACTAAAGCGACGCTGGAAAAAATCGCAGGCGAATTTACGCCAGCGGTATTTGCCTCAAGCCTCGCCGCTGAAGACATGGTACTGACCGACTTGATTCTGCGCAGCAAACTCGATATCGGCATCTTTACCCTTGAAACCGGACGCCTGCACGCCGAAACATTAGGCATGCTCGACCGCATCAAGGAAACCTACGATTACGACGTAACGCCCTTTCGACCACAACCGGAAGCGGTTGCCGCCTACGTTGATCAAAACGGCTTGAATGCGTTTTATGACAGCGTAGATATGCGTAAAGAATGCTGCCGCATCCGCAAGATCGAACCGTTGAATCGGGCGCTGGCAGGTAACAAATCCTGGGTCACCGGTCAACGTCGCGCACAATCGCAAACCCGTGCCGAACTGCATGTGCAAGAGCAGGACGAAGCGCATGCGATGACCAAATTCAATCCGCTGGCCGACTGGTCCGAGGAAGATGTCTGGGAATACATTCGCAGCAACAACGTGCCGTATAACCCGCTGCACGACAAAGGTTATCCGTCGATTGGTTGCGAGCCTTGCACCCGCGCCATCGAACCGGGTGAAGATGTCCGCGCCGGGCGCTGGTGGTGGGAAAATCCCGACTCCAAAGAATGCGGCTTGCACGTGGTAGACGGCAAACTGATACGGATTAAATCAGCTGCTTGATCGTTAAAATAAATAAGGTAAGACACTCAATGAACACTGCTGTAGAAAAACTTTTTCTCGACAACGCCAGTGACCGCCATCTCGATTGGCTGGAATCTGAAGCCATCCATATCATGCGCGAAGTCGCTGCCGAATGCGCCAATCCGGCGCTGCTGTTCTCCGGCGGCAAGGATTCGGTCGTCATGCTACGGATTGCTGAAAAAGCGTTTCGTCCGGGCAAATTTCCGTTCCCATTAGTCCACATTGATACCGGCCATAACTTTGCCGAAGTCATCACTTTCCGCGACAAAAAAGTCGCTGAACTTGGTGAGCGCTTGATCGTTGGTTCGGTCGAAGATTCGATCAAACGCGGCACGGTACGTCTGCGCAATCCGCAAACAGATTCACGCAATGCTGCTCAAGCCGTGACTTTGCTGGAAACCATCGCCGCGCATAAATTCGACGCCTGTATCGGTGGTGCACGCCGCGATGAAGAAAAAGCCCGCGCTAAAGAACGCATCTTTTCCTTCCGCGACGAGTTCGGCCAATGGAATCCAAAAGCCCAACGTCCGGAACTGTGGGACTTGTATAACACCCGCGTCCATCCTGGCGAAAACATGCGCGTCTTCCCGATCTCGAACTGGACCGAGCTCGATGTCTGGCAATACATTGCCCGTGAAAAGTTAGAGCTGCCACCGATTTATTTTGCGCACATGCGCCAGGTCATTCCGCGCAATGGTTTGTTAGTTCCGCTGACCGACCTGACCCCGGCTAAAGCTGGCGAAGTCGTGGAAACCATGGAAGTCCGCTTCCGCACCGTCGGCGATATCTCCTGCACCTGCCCGGTAGCCTCAGACGCCACCACGGTTGAAGCCATCATTGCTGAAACTGCCGTCACCCAAATCACCGAACGTGGCGCTACCCGCATGGACGATCAGACATCGGAAGCCTCGATGGAAAAACGCAAAAAAGAAGGATATTTCTAATGAATGCCGTAGTCTCCAATCTCGACACAAAACAAGAACGCGGCCTGTTGCGCTTCATCACCGCTGGCTCCGTCGATGACGGTAAGAGCACCCTGATTGGCCGTTTGCTGTTCGACAGCAAAGGTATTTTTGCCGACCAGCTAGACGCCATGTCACGCGCCAAACACAAGCGTACCGTGGGGGACACCATCGATCTGTCGTTGCTGACCGACGGCCTCGAAGCCGAACGCGAACAAGGCATCACCATCGATGTGGCTTACCGTTATTTCGCCACGCCTAAGCGTAAATTCATCATCGCCGACACCCCGGGACACGAGCAATACACCCGCAACATGGTCACCGGTGCATCGACTGCGGACGCGGTGATCATTCTGGTCGATGTCTCCAAAGTTAAACTTGGCGACGACGGCAGCGTTGAATTGCTGACCCAAACCAAGCGTCACTCAACCATCGCGCATTTGCTGCAAATCGAGCATGTGATTGTGGCTGTGAACAAAATGGATTTGGTCAACTACGATCAAAGCGTCTACGACCGCATCGTGGCCGCGTATCAAGATTTTGCAAAACAACTCGGCCTGCGCGATATTCACGCGATCCCTTTATCGGCACTGGCTGGCGACAACGTCGTCACACCCGGCGACAACATGCCGTGGAACAAAGGCCCGACATTGATCTCGTTGCTCGAATCGCTGAGCGTGTATGACGATGCACACGACGAGCCGTTTCGTTTTCCGGTGCAATTAGTCGCCCGTCACAATGGTCATGAAGCCAATGATTTCCGTGGCTACATGGGCCGCATCGAAGCAGGCAAGGTCAGCAAAGGCGACACACTGACGATTCAGCCAAGTGGTCAAAACGCGACCGTGAAAGATATTTTGGTGCTGGAAGGCTCGCTTGAATCCGCCGTTGTTGGTCAATCGGTGACGATCCTGCTGGAAGAGCATATGGACATCTCACGCGGCGACATGCTGGCCTCAGCTGAGCGTGCACCGACGCTGTTAAAAACCGTCAGCGCAGACCTCTGCTGGCTGTCTGAAGATGCGCTTGATCTGGGTCGCAAATACTGGATCAAACATACGACCAAACAAACCGGCGCACGCGTGACCAAAATCGATACCCTGCTCGATATCAACACGCAAGAACGTCGTACGGCCAATACGCTGAAACTCAATGACATCGCCCGTGTTTCGTTAAACGTCCAGCAACCGATTGCAGCGGACTCTTACGATGCGGTGCGAGCGACTGGCGCGTTTATTTTGATTGACGAGGTAACGCATCAAACCGTTGCCGCTGGCATGATCCGTTTCGACTAAGCAACCACAGGCCCGCATATGCAATCCACTTCACATAGTTTCGGCAAGGTCTGGCTAATCGGTGCCGGACCGGGTGCAGCCGACCTGATCACGGTCCGCGGTGCGCGGATTCTGACGCAGGCCGAAGTGGTGTTGCATGATGCGTTGGTCACCGAAGACATGCTGGCGCTGTGTCCGCAAGCGATCAAAATTCTGGTTGGCAAGCGGTGCGGCAAGCTCTCTACGGCGCAGCAATTCATCAATAAACAGTTGGTCGACAATGCCCGAAAATATTCGGTAGTCGTTCGTCTGAAAGGCGGCGATCCCATGCTATTCGGCCGCGCCGATGAAGAACTACGCGCACTGGAAAGTCACGGCATCGAAGTAGAAGTCGTCCCCGGCATCACCGCCGCATTAGCCGCCGCCGCATCGGCCCGGCAACCGTTAACCAAGCGCGGCGTATCGCGTAGCGTGGCGTTTTTCACATCCAGCACAGCACCGGAAGAAGCCGATCTGACCGTCATCCCCAATTGCGAAACGCTGGTGCAATACATGGGTGGGCGCGAAGCAGCAGCCACTGCGCAACGCTTGCTGGCGCGAGGATGGGTTGCGTCAACGCCGGTGGTGGTGGTGGAAAATTGTAGTCGCGAGAATGAACGGATATACCGACTGCGACTAGATCAATTAGAAGGTGGTCTGGCGCAGAGTGACGGGCCGGTGTTGGTGATGATTGGTGAGGCGTTGGCTATACGGGATGGGCAAGTAGCGGATGAGCGATACGTACTTAACGCGCAAAACGTGGCTTGATTTACCTATCTATTTCAGTAAGAAACGCATCAGCAGTCGCCAACTTCCACACATTGACGTTACATTATTCCGGCAAGATATTGTTACTCATCCGGCAATAGCACTTTTTTCGCACGCATTTGTTCATGCAACGGAACCGATTAATCATAAAACAAGGATTAACAATGGCACGCATCGTAAAATTTGATCGCATCGGCGGTCCTGAAGTATTACAAATCGTCGAAGAAGAGGTCGCGGCACCCGGTGCTGGCGAACTGCAAATCAGCGTTCAGGCGATCGGAATCAATCGCGCAGAAGTGATGTTTCGCAATGGACAGTATCTGGAAGAGCCGCAGTTACCAGGAGCGCGTCTGGGCTATGAAGCGGCCGGTACTGTGAGTGCCATTGGCCCAGGGGTGAGCAAATTTAACGTGGGCGACACCGTCAGTACGGTACCGGCATTCTCACAGAACCAGTATGGTGTATATGGTGAGTTGGTCAACGTGCCAGCGAGCGCCGTCATCAAACACCCGGCATCCTTGTCGATGGTGCAAGCTGCAGCGATCTGGATGCAATACATGACGGCGTATGGTGCGCTGGTGGAATTTGCTGACACTAAAGCGGGCGAGTATGTATTGATTACAGCCGCATCAAGCAGCGTCGGTATGGCGGCAATAGAAATTTCCAACATGCTCGGTGCAACCCCAATTGCAGTCACACGCACCAGCAGCAAGCGCGATGCCTTGCTCAAAGCCGGGGCCAAACATGTGATCGCAAGCGAAGAGCAGGATCTGGTCGTTGAAGTCAATCGCATCACCAACAAGCTGGGTGCACGCGTTGTGTTCGATCCAGTGGGAGGGCCTGCATTGAACCAACTAGCGCAAGCATGCGCCCAAAGTGGCATCATTTTCCAGTACGGTGCCTTAAGCAGCGAGCCAACACCGTTTCCGCTGTTTACAGCCTTGAGCAAGCAATTGACTATACGTGCTTATACCCTGTTTGAAATTTCTACCAATGCCGAACGACTCGAACGCGCCAGCCAAACCATTTTGCAAGGTTTAGCTGCCGGTAAGCTCAAGCCCACAGTGGCGATGACTTTCCCGCTTGATCAAATTGCCGACGCACATCACTATATGGAATCGAACCAGCAAATCGGCAAGATTGTGGTGACTGTTTAAGAAAGATGGCGCGAACGCCATCATGACCACTATCGATAAAACTGATGATTGAATCAGTGATTATTAACTAAGAAAATCCAGCAATTCCTGTGTGACCGCTGCTGGATTTTCCAGATTGGAAATATGCCCTGCATTGGCAATTGTTTTCATACGGCAACCGATGATGTCTGCCATTTCATGGGCTTCTTCCGGTGGTCGCGGAATATCATGCTCCCCAACTAAAATCAACGTATTGTCCGCATTCAATTGCGACAAACCAGGACGACGCTCCTCTCTTGTAAAAATCAGGCGACCAAGCGGAACAATGCTATGTAAAAGTTGATCCCTTGAAAATTCCGCTAAGGCTGCACGAAATGTTGTCGGCAGCGATGAATTAAGATCAATCCCCGGACGGAAAAACATCGGCACGATCGCATCAAGCAACGCACTCGAAATCGTTCCGCTTTGTTCGATCAGATGCAGCAAGCCTAAGTATTTAGCCTGCGACAAAGCCGGTTCTGCACCAAGATAAGTATCCATCAACACCAACTTACGCACTCTGGTTGGCGCAAGTTGCGCCAGCGCCTCTCCCCACATACCGCCCACGGATAAGCCAACAACATGGCATTCCTCAATCTCTAGCGCATCCAGCAAGGCCAGATAATGCTGCGCTAAATCTTGCAAAGTATGGGTATTGGAGGGCAGTTCTCCAGATAGCCCGTGGCCCCATAAGTCGGGAGCGACGACACGAAAATGCGGAGAAAGCGCTTCTATTTGCGGTTGCCACATATGGGAATTCCAAAGATAACTATGTCCCAGCAAAACCGGGAAGCCCTGTCCTTGATCGAGATAGGCTAGTTTCTTACCCGCTACCGTCATCAATTTATGCGGAGATAAAGTTGTTGCCGTCATTACCGTACTTTCGTCTGTCATATACATTCCTATTCATTGAAAACATTGCAGTCTGAATGCGTTATTGGCTCCAACAATGGAGAGCACGTCCGTTCATCCATCGCAAGATGGATAGCGATCCCAAGACAGACATACCGTAGAGGTACTAAGTTCAAGAGTGGTGACTATTGATTATTCGGACTGGTGGGGCCGGTGAATGGAAACATCAACGCGCTTTTGCCAAGAAGCGCAATAGCAGCAGCTGTGTAACGCTTGCTGGCATAAGGTTGCGTAGCGTCAACGGCAGTGGTGTTCGTGGAAAATTGTAGTTGCGAGAATCAGCGTATGTACTGATTACGACTGGATCTGTTGGAAGGTTCTGGCCCAGCGTGAAGGGCCGATGATGAATGGTAAGGCGTTGGAGGAGCGGGATAGGTAAATCGCGGATGAGCGATAAATCGGCGGCGTGCAAAACGTGGCTTGATCTAACTATTTCAGTAAGGAACACCGTTTTCGTCCAACTCAACACGACAAACCCCGAGTAATGAGTAATGGCACAAGCTGATCGTCATCATTCATAGAACCATGATGCCCTTTCCAGGATGACGGACCAGATTCAGTGCGACTGCAAATGATCCCACCCCGCCCCGTTGGAACGACCACCAGATCACCGATCCGGTCGGCGGCATAATTCGATACTGACAAACCGAACCATCCCTGTAATATCGCCTGTCGCTTCTGAAGAACGATGAAGTTGTCCTCTAGTCGCTCAGACCAGGTCAATTGAATCTTGTCAACATCCTCAGATTTAATATAAACATGGCGTGCTCGAACATCCCCTGCTACCGTACGAATGCCGCTTTGCAGCAAAGGATCGCTATCAAAATCATGCACTAGAGAGGGTAACAACGTTGTCATTCCATGGTCGGCAACGATGATGAGCTGCACTTCTTTTGACAACTTAGTCGCCAAATCTTGTGCCATTCGATCAGCATGCCTGAGTTGCGCGCACCATTCGTTTGATCCTGGACCGTACAAATGACCGCAAAGATCAATCTCGCCATGATAGACGTAACAAAAGCCGTGTACTCCCCTTGGAAGCGCTCGCGCAGACAGAGCCGCTACATCACTATGCGAGGATGCTCCGAACACGGCATCTGCTTTGAACACTGCTTGCGTAAAATGTGATTTTGCGTATGCGCGAGGTATGACACAACTGACACGGACACCCTGCTCACGAGCACACTCCCAAGCCGTCTTTTCAGTTAAAAAATTATCCAGCACAGGAGGCTCCGCAATGACGCCATCATGCCGTGAAATTGTCCAGGGTAATGGACAAAAAATAGTAGCGTCATCAATGGCAAATGAACTACCAACAATCCCATGCCTACCACTCTCAAATCCGCTACCAAGAGAGGCAAGAGCGGCCGCAGTGGTGGCTGGAAAACCCGCTGTGATCCGTACGTTATCGTTCGCAAGTGACCATAAAAAAGGTGCATTGGATGCATACTCCTGCAAAAGTTTCCAGCCAAGACCATCAATCACAAGCAAACAGACAGCCCGCGAATGAACGAGAGACAATCGATTTTTGAAGCCGAGAACTCCTAAAGACGCAAAGATAGATTGCGTCAGATGCGCAAGGCCTGGCTCAACGGCACCGAGCCAGGCAGTCGAATAATTGGTCATGAAACTTCTTCATTGAGGCTGGAACTTGCATGCAAGCTTATATCAATAGCACTGGCTAACAAGACACTTTGGTTCACAATACTACCGACATCAGTGATATTTAAGAATTCGCCTTTTGTCATATCGCCAATAATATGTAGTCCCTTGATAGTCTCGCCAGTCACGCTCACAACCTCACAACTACCAGGATTGATACGTAAGCCGCCAAGAGGGTGGATGCTTACCGCACCTTGATCTAGCAGATGACAAATCAAGGGTAAACGTCGTAAAGCATCTTCGCTATACCCAGCCCCTCGAGCATCAATCAGATAACTCACTTTCTCCTCACCTCTCACGACTGAATTAAAAAGCAATCGGAAATCAGTACCGCTATCTTCCACACAAGTTAGCATGTCACGAATATCGAGTTGCCCTTCGGACATAGCCAATTCTATACATCGTGCACTTGACGCCGGAAAAGCAGCCAGGAAAGCCAGCCAGATACCATAGTATTTATCCAGGAACTCATTCTTGTCGCTATTACTCATCCTTGCCCAAATTTCATATATCAATGTATAAATCCCCATTAACACTGTTTACCAGGAGCGTTCGATATTGGCATCAACAATCGCCAGTTCTTCCTGGATATTTTGTAAGGTAGTTGCTCCTTGGGTGAACAGTTTGTCCCAGTTTATTGAACCTCCTTCTAAACGCTCGATTTCACTCTTGAGAGCGGATAGGAGATCAATAAGTGTGGTCTGATTACCCTTCTGTCTCAACGCATCAAGGAAATTTTTTGGATCATAAACACTCTTACGTCCAATAATCCGTGGCAACTGACCACTTCTGGAGGCCATTACCAAGCGACCCGTATGACCTTGTTCCTTCAGCGCTAATACAGCATCAATAGCACTAAGACGTGTTCCAACAATACCTACTGAAGCGTCTATCGGAATATCAAGTTGAACATAGGGATTTTCATAAAACCGTGCGGTAGAGGCCGGCAATATCGGTATATTCGGAGCATGTCCAAGACAGAGAATCACACGATCAAAGAGTTCGAAAGTACCTGATCGAAATTTAACTGAAAATTTTTCGCCCTTGCCAATCGGTGTCACAGATTCAACAGTGTCTCTCACCAGTTCCGCGCTCTTGGCCTTCCCAAGACACGTCTGTAAGACACTCGCCACATAATTTCCGAACAGACGCCTCGGAGGGAATGTCGACCATGCCAAGTCTTCAGATATATTGCGTCCTTGCCAAAAAGCTTGTTGTTTCGCTCTCCACTCAATAAACTCTAGCGGATTATCTGGATCAAGGCTCATCGATTCAGCCGGCAGATTAAGTATGTGCGCATTGCTTTCAGCGCCAAAAGCCAATCCAGCCCCAGGATTGCCGCCATCAACAATGATGTACTCTAAGGCTGCTTCAGTCTTTTCGATACGAAAATAAGTTTGGCGAAAAACACTCACTCCGGCCGGGCCAGCACCAACTTGTAATATTCTGGTCATAGCACATCTCCCGCACACTCGACTGCATAGTTATGAACCGCACGGCGATCAATTTTTCCGCTTACAGTCATCGGCAATGACGAAACGACGTAGACTTCTGACGGGATTAACATGGGTTCCAGATGATCGGATAAATAAGTGAATACTTTCTCCTTTACCAGTTGACCAGCAATCAATCCTGTTTTAATGAGAACCACTATTTTGCGTTCCAGGCCATCTGGAATCGTAGTTGCGACACATTCGGCCACACCACTACAGTTGCGCAATTTGTATTCAATCTCCGTCAAATCGATAGTCTTTC
Organism: Glaciimonas sp. GG7; assembly: GCF_052976905.1. Lineage (NCBI taxonomy): Bacteria > Pseudomonadati > Pseudomonadota > Betaproteobacteria > Burkholderiales > Oxalobacteraceae > Glaciimonas > Glaciimonas sp. GG7. The sequence goes on from NZ_JBRIIQ010000060.1 coordinate 14,548, forward strand.
CAAGTATCTTAACTTGAGCATCCGCACGCCCATGTAAGCGTATATTTCCAACATTGTATGACGCCAGATCTCCGGTTCGATACCAACGACCACTTCGTCCCATTGGCAAACGCCGAAGAAACCGACCTGCCGTCCTGGCATTATGCAAAATATATCCATGACCAACTCCGGCCCCACCGATATATAACTCACCAACTTCCCCGGCAACTACTGGCAATCCGACCTCGTTCAATATCGCAACTTCAACCGAAGGAAACGGCCTTCCAATAGGGAGTGGATCTTCAGAATTCATCTCATTGAGCATTTTTCCAGTCGGTTCAAAATACAGACTGTCAATAGTCGTTTCAGTGGTGCCATATGAAGAGATGAGTCGACAGGTACCATTTAAAAGCCGACGCAACTCTTGAAACTCACTGACATGCATGACATCAGACCCCGCAATCAAAATCTTAAAATTATCTAAACGTTGATTAGTACTTAGCGCATAACGGTACAACTTGCGCAATGTAATCGGCGTAAATTCTGCACATTCGATGTCATTGTTGGTTATAAAGGCAAGTAATTTTTCAGATTGCTCGTGACAAATATCAGTTGGTATATAGAGAGCGGCACCAGAACACAGTGCGCGTATCCAATCTCCTGCAAACACATCAAAGGAAAGGCTGGCAAGTTGAAGGTGACTTTTAATCCTGTCAAGTGCGTAAATCGTCCTCCAACTTTCGTAAATTGACAGGAGATTTTCGTGACCAATCACTACACCTTTAGGTACACCAGTAGATCCGGATGTAAACATAATATATGCCACTGGATGCCATCTCTGCTGCACTGTTACCGCACCTGCTACAGAAGAGACCTCTTCACATAGCGTCATGTCATGACACTTCAGCTCATGCTCACGAACGACGCTTCTTTCAGTAAGGCAGTGGATAGCATTTGATGCCTCCAGTATCAGATTAATCCGTTCCGTGTCTGCATTCGGATCAACTGGGCAATAGATGCAACCAGCATGTAGCGTTCCCAGAATATGGGCAATAGCTGAAGGAACATTGCGCTGAATTATGGCGACAACCCCACCTACCGGAATACCCCTATTTTGGAGATGAGCTGAAACTCGCTTTATCTCTTTTCCTAAATCTCCATACGTAACAGCGCCTGCGCTACCAATAATTGCAGGACTATCAGGAGATCGATCACAGTGCTGCATAACAAGATTAACCAACGAATTATTTGTACTAAAATCGAGCATCAAATGTCTCCTAAAAATAGTTGAATGTACGTAAAAGTGCCGCACTCTTTAAGATGCGGCATTTGATTGTGCTCTTCCTATTCATATTGAATTCAGTGGGTCAACCTAACAGCTTTCTTGTATGAAGCTCCCGCCACCGAACGATCAACGATATGCCAAAAATATTGAAAATATGCATTGAGTTAGTGCAAGTTAAGTAATTTCCGTATGTATGCAGCATACGAAGAACGTTGATGAGGTCGATTTCAAGAGGGTTTTGCCATACTGACGTGTGTGTAGGTGGATACCACGTTTTGCGGCGTTGAAAGTCTGGATCGTTATTCAGAATACAAGCGAATCAGGATGTGAAACGCAAAGCCAATGGGGTGTTTGTTCTTATTGATCCACCCGAGCCGACTGAAGTACCGGGCTACAACACGCTGTAGGTAACAGCGCTGGCGCAAGGGGAGGTGCCAGTGAATGTCCGCAAACTTTTACCGCGCTATCCATTGGTCAGCGCAACCCTCATAGGCCGCCTGACGATAGCAGAAAATCAACAAGGATAGGATTTGGGTGCTTTACTGCTCGCGGATACGCTCAGAAGGGCTTTTGAAAGTGCAGGTTCTATTGGATCTTAGATACTAATCGTCGACGCCATCAACGAGCAAGCTACCGCTTTCTATGTTGCAAATGGCTTCGTGCGATTACCAGACTCACTTATACTAATACTGCCTATGTTGACGATTGCCACGTTGCTGGAGTAGTCGCTGATTGACTGAAATATTGGCGACCTGATTATGGGATAAAACGCGCCCCCCCTACAAACTCGCCACACAATACTGCGCAATCGCACCCAACACTTCCGGCTGCTCACCAACGGTCTCAGTCACTTTAATCAGCATCCCCGGATATTGTTCCTGCGCTGTCGCAACCAACAGAGGCAAGTCCCGTTTAACATGCCCGCCCTGCCCTAAAAATATCGGCACGATGGTGACTTCCGTCATACCGTCTGTCGCAAAATCTGCCAACACCTGCGGCAACTGCGGCGTCATCAACTCTAAAAACGCCAACACCACCGTCACCTCTGGCAATTGCGCCTGCGTAATCTTTTGCAGGCGCTCAAACGGCTCGGCCCAACTTGCCGCACGTGCACCGTGGGCGAACAGAATCATTGCTTGTTTGTTTGTGTTTGTGTGTTTATTCATATGTTCTCCGGCGTGGCATTTCAGGGACATGACCCAGCGTTGCAAGGCCAAGACGATAGTGCCAATAGGCCCATGAGCGTTCAGTAAACTGGCCGATTTCCGCATGGGTCAACACATCGCGCAGATATTCATCTCCGATTTGACTGGCAAGTGCCTGAACATCGTTGTAGTCGCCGATATTCATCACTTGCGCGACAACACGCTCAGGCATTGCCACCGCTTCTTCTGGTGACTTCCACCAAATGTACTTGCTGGCTAAACGCTTTAGCGCTTCCTGATCATGTTGTGCCATGGGATTTTCCTGGTCGATTCAAAATCTTATGTTAACCACAGCGTCTTTGAGGCGCTTTTGTATTGATTTTAATGCCGCTCAACCCGCCACAACACCCCTAACGCGGCGGCCAAAAATATCGCGCTCGGCACTACCGCTGTAATAAAGGGCGGCCACGTATTGAGTAATCCCAGATGCGAGAACAGGCTATTGACCAACTGAAAACTCAGACCGATCATGATGCCGGTAAAAATCTTCAGGCTCACGCCGCCTGCGCGGAAATGCAGATACGCAAAGGGTAGCGCGAGTGCCATCATCACGAATATCGATAGCGGATAAATGACTTTCTTCCAAAACGCGATTTCATAACGCTCGGTATGTTGATTATTTTCAGCCAGATGCCGGGTGTAGGCGCGCAAGTCATAGGCCGACATTCTGTCAGGGTCGGCAAACAATACCGATAGAATCGCTGGCGTGATTTCTGAGACCATGTCCATGGAAGGTTTTTTGGTCGTCGCAATCGCGGTATTGATATCTTCCGCCGACGTGCCGTTGACAAAATCGGTCTGGGTCACATCGCTCAGCCGCCAGACGTTTGAACCGGCATAAATACTATGATTTGCCAAAATGATGGCGGTGAGATGGAAGTTGTGGTCGAACTCATAGACTTTGACGCCTTGCAACTCGCCGTCTGGACGGATTTCGCGAATGTTGATAAAACGCGATCCGATAACGTCGCCGGTCAGGCCGTCTGTCTTGATGACGTCCTTGCTCCACAAACCAGACTTAAATTCTTGCGAGAGCGACGCGCCCTTGGCTTGTAGTTTGATTTTCTCGGCAAGTTCGGCACTTTTTGGAGCGATGAACTCGCCGATCAGGACCGTTGCGACTACAAACAAAATACCAATTTTGAAGAGCATCCATGCCGCCATCCCGGTGGACATGGATGATACCCGCATGATGGTGAACTCTGAATGGGCGGCAAATTGGGCGAGCGTATAAATTGTCCCTATCAATACGGCAATGGGCATCAATTCGTAGGCATAACTTGGCAAACCCAATAAAACGAAACCGAACGCGTGCTGTAATTTATAGCCGCCGCGCCCAACCGCTTGCAACTCGTTGATTAAATCGAAAAAGGCAAAGAGCGCCAGAAACGCTACCAGAGCGAAGATAACCGAGCGGACGATCTCTGTTGTGAAATAACGTTGCAGGACTTTCATGCTGTCACCGACTTTTTAAGGAGACGGGCATGCTTGATCGCCGACCAGACAACCAGGGGATGGTAGCGACTATTAACTTTCAAGCGCCACGAAAATAGAAAGAGAATCACGCCCAGCACCGCCAGATGAACCGGCCAGGATGCCATCAGGAACGACATCCGGCCCTGCACCACCGTGGCCTGGAAAAAACTCACCGTATTGCTGTACGTCACAAATAACAATAAGGCAATAATCAGATTGCCTGACCGACCAACGCGCGGATTGACAAAACTCAGCGGAATGGCCAGCAGCATCAGGCACAAGGCCATCATCGGCAACGACAAACGCCAGAGTAATTCACCCATATTGAAATTATTCGGCGTTTTTAGCAGTTCAATGGTGGGCAGCGCCCGCGCTGATTTATCGCCACTCAAGGCCTGCGATTGCACACCCACTAAGGTGCCGTAACGCTCAAACTCCATGATACGAAAATCGCTTTGCGTGTTGGTTGCGGCGTCGACATTGCTGTCGTAACGACGGCCTTGTGACAGGATCAGAAATTTATCGCCCTTTTTATCCTCTTCTACCATGCCTTCTTTGGCGATCACGATGCTGTTCTTGCCAGCAGTTTGCGTATTGATAAAAACATTTTTGACTTTGTTGCTATCACCCGACAAACCTTCGACGAAAAAAATACGGTTAACGGTGGCCGACTCCTGAAACTTGCCCGGCGCGACTTTCGATAAATCCTCGCGCTTCTCAAAGCGCTCGCGATATTGCGCACTCTGGGTATTCGCCCACGGCGTGGCGACCAAACTGAGAATTGCCGTCAATACAATAATCGGCAGACCGAATAACAGCACCGGCTTAATCCAGCGGGTCAGGCTCAGACCGGAGGCAAACCAGACCACCATTTCGGAGTCCTGATAGCTGCGTGTGACCACTAACAGCACTGAAACATACCCGGTCAAGATGAAAATGATGGGCAAATAATTGAGAGCCTGAAAACCCATCAACGCAATGACATCTGAAGATGCAATCTGTCCCCCGGCTGCCTGGCCAAGAATCTTGATCAACATGACGGTGATGGTGATGGTAAAAAGCGTGGTAAATACGGCGCCTGCCGTACTCAACAATTCGCGTCGAAGTGCGCGCTGAAAAATCATGAGGGAGGCTATAATTGAGGGTCAATAAGGAGAAATTAATGGACTTTAGCATAAAAACACACGACGCAAAAACCTCAATCTCCACGCTTAAATCCGGCTGTATCGCAGTCGGGGTCTTCGAAAACAAAAAACTCTCCCCCCAGGCACAAGCGCTTGACAAAAGTGGTGAAATTACTGCCGCTTTGAAGTCGGGCGACATTTCCGGCAAACCCGGCTCTTCCCTGCTGCTGCGCAAACTTACCGGCAGCGCTGCCGAGCGCGTTTTACTGGTCGGTCTTGGTAAAGAAGAAGATATCACCGATAAAGTCATTTCGACCGCTGCCCTGTGCGTGGCCCGCGTAAGCGCCACCCTCGGTGCCAACGACGCCATCATCGCCCTGCCATTTACGACAGTCAAAGACCGCGATCTGGCCTGGGGCATTCGCGCAACGGTGCAAGCCGTGCGCGAGAACAACTATCGTAGCGATGCGCTAAAAAGCAAAAAAGATCCGCTACCTGCTGGCGTGAAGAAATTTGTTTTTCTGGCCACAGCGGCCCAGACAGCAAACGCCAAAGAAGCGCTGATGCAAGCCATCGCACTAGCCAACGGTATGGAACTGGCAAAAGACCTGGGCAACATGCCCGGCAACTTCTGTACGCCGACTTACCTTGCCAATACAGCCAAAAAACTGGGTAAGGAATTCAAACTCGGCGTAGAAATCCTGGACCGCAAACAGCTAGAAGCGCTGAAAATGGGTAGTTTTCTGTCCGTCACTAACGGCAGCGATCAGCCGCCCAAGTTTATTGTCATCAAGCATCTTGGCGGCAAAGTCAAAGATGCGCCGGTCGTACTGGTTGGCAAAGGCATTACTTTTGACTCCGGCGGTATATCGCTCAAGGCCGGTTCAGGCATGGACGAAATGAAATACGACATGTGCGGCGCAGCCTCGGTTTTCGGCACTTTCCGCGCCATCGCAGAGATGAAGCTGAAATTGAACGTCATTGGCGTGATCCCTGCGTGTGAAAACATGCCTAACGGCAGCGCCACCAAACCGGGCGATATTGTGACCTCGATGTCAGGCCAAACCATCGAAGTACTCAATACCGACGCTGAAGGCCGCCTCGTACTGTGCGACGCTTTGACATATGTGGAGCGTTTCAAACCCGCCGCCGTCATTGATATCGCCACGCTGACCGGGGCTTGCGTGACGTCACTGGGCCATCACAATTCTGGCTTATTTACCCGTCACGACAGCGCTCATGACGATTTAGCCAATGAATTACTCAGCGCAGGCAAAGCCACTGGCGACACAGCCTGGCGCATGCCGATCGAAGACAGCTATCAAGAACAATTGAAGTCGAACTTTGCCGACATGGCAAACATCGGCGGCTCCGCTGGCGGCAGCATCACGGCAGCTTGTTTCCTTGAGCGCTATACCAAGAAATACACCTGGGCGCATCTGGACATCGCTGGCACTGCCTGGAAAAGCGGCGCAGCAAAGGGCGCAACCGGACGTCCGGTGCCGCTATTGACGAGCTTTTTGATTAAGCGGGCGGCGTTGGCTTAACGGCTGAGAAGTTCGGATCAGGATTACCCAAAAGGCCAGCGAGATTGCTGGCCTTTTTTTACATCTGTTTTTTTGAAAAGCAGAGTTCAGCTCACAAGCCGATTTTGCATTTGTTTCGCGATGCTCACAATCTTGAGCTGCAAGCGCTCTACCAAGACCTTCTCACTAGTTGACAAGAGGGGCACAATTTCCTCCGCTGCCTCCGGGATGGCCGAAAGTACACGATCGATCGTTTCTGAAGCGATCTTTATCAGATACTTCGGTGCGATATTTAACGCTTTGGCGAGTGCGAGAAGATGCGACTTATCCACCCTCCCCGGATTAAACTCGCCACCCACGCTGAAAGCAAAGTGTGGCCCCAGGCCGCTATAGACGCGCGTACTCATCAAGTCGTAGAAAGGTGCTAAACGTAAGCCCTCAGGCGTACTAAGCATCGAAAGATTCTTTGCATGGCTGTCATTATTGCCAACGGCTAAGTTAAAGATCAGCCAGCACAGCAAGTTTCTTTGATCGCGCGCAGGCATCACAGTATGTCGCGACAAAATATCGAAGCACTCTTGGAATGTCGGCCCTCCGTCCGCTTCATATTTCGTGTCCGACGGCAGACCGGCTAGTTGGCAAAAATCTGCTTGCCACAACCGTTTGAGCGCACCGTCTGCGGTCAGGCTCCGATCGTAACGCTCGACCAGGCATGCGCGAACAATTGGTTGATAAGAGACGCGTGCCGTTGGCATTCCGCATAGCTGCGCTGCGCGCATGACGATCGTTTCGTTCGCCGCTGAGGCCCATATCTTCAGTTCCGGGCGCACCATATCCGGTTTCAGTATGTGTGTCGAAGGGGTTGTTCCCATTGGTCGCAATGGCTGCCCGTCTGCCCTGATGGAAAGCAACATTTTGACTTGCGCGCCAGAGATCGAAATGCGGGGTCTGTTGAGATCATTGTCGTCCCCATCATCACCATCCTCTTCGGGGACCTCATCATGATTTGGACTCTTGTGCAGTCGCCTGTCGACTTGTTGCCACGTCATCACCTCATACAACGGCGGCTGAGGGACTTGCCCCTCAGGAACAAGTACAAAGGAGCCGGCCGTATCGCCTCCGACCTCCAGCAGCAGTCCGAAGATGCTCGACACATGATGTCGCATGCTAATCAGTTTTCGTTGATCGCCCTCCGGCAACAGATTCTCAAAGAAGGCGTGTACATACGGAGTAACAATGCGATCAGGACTCAGTGGAATCTGTGGATCAATTGGTCGAGCATCAGGCAATGCCAGCCACGATTTGTCGTAAGAGAAGGCCAACGGATGCGCGTTGTACAAGGAGCCAACGCGAACCTGATCCATGAACACGGAAAGAATGAGGGGATGATCTTGCGCAGTGGTCACTTCACACCTCTCTTGCGGACTATCAGTTCTAAGCCTAAAAGTTCCAGGACTTCAAGTGCCTTTTGCATTTGTATCGTTGGCTTTCCCTTTTCAAGCTCGACAATGAATCGATTACCAGTATGCGCCAGACCAGATATATCAAGCTGCGTGAGCCCTTGTTCTTTTCGTGCGCGCTGGATAAGGATGCCCATATCTTCAACGGAGCGAATCGTCGTACCTGTCACTTGCTCATCCATAGTCATCCTTCCAGAATTACCGATCGGTAAATTTTATTCTGTATTAGATTAATACACAAGAATAAATTACCGAACGGTAAAAATATGGCGATCTATCAATATGAGCGAACAATAAATTACCTATCGGGCATTTTTATTTCCAAACGTCTATCACCTCAAGATGTCGAATTACCCTCCGGAATTATTCCGATATCGCACTATTTCATCCATGAAATATGCATCACTCTTATCTTATTGACCATCTTGCGTTACACATAAATGTCTGTAGGATGGCAATTATTCGCACTATTTTTCAAGCAGCTCCGCACCGCTATTTCCAATCAGTTTTCTACTCAGTTTTCTAATCTTTCATCCACCGCCACAGCCGGAAACCATCCCTCTGTCGCGGCCACGATGCACAGAAAGGGACACCGGAATTGAAAGCATATCTACACAATCTGCGAGGTGAACTGGATCAGCGCATCCGTCCCTTTTTTAGCCGCTTCAACGCCAACGCAACGCTCACCAAATCTGCCTCCGATGAGCGTCCCTTGCGCGCAGAGTTATTCAGCGCCCTGCAAATGGAGCAGCATGGCAAGCAGCTCGCAGGCGAACACCACATCAATCCGGCATCAACACCCGATCAGTGTCTGCCGCGTCTGGCGGACAACGAAAGGGTGTTGCTACACGTCTGCAACTTACTGATCGCATCGGTCAAAGACAAACGTCAGATCACGCCAGCGGCGGAATGGCTGCTCGATAATTTTTATCTGATCGAAGAACAGATACGCACCGCCAAGCGGCATTTGCCGAAAAATTACAGTCTGGAATTACCACGTTTGTTAAGAGGGCCCTCAGCCGGTTTTCCGCGTGTGTATGACATCGCACTGGAAACCATTTTGCATAGCGATGCCCGGGTTGATCCAGAAAGCCTGAGTCGTTTTGTTGCCGCCTATCAAAAAGTGACGCCCCTGAAAATGGGGGAATTGTGGGCCATTCCCATCATGTTGCGTCTGGCGCTGATCGACAATCTGCGCCGAGTTGCAGCACGGCTGGCGATTGGGAGCGAGCATCGCAATCTGGCTGATGGTTGGGCCGATCAGATGACCACAATTCTGGAAACCGATCCGAGCAGCCTGATACTGGTGATCGCCGATATGGCCCGTTCGGACCCGCCGATGGTCGGATCGTTCGTCGCCGAACTGGCGCGCCGCCTGCAAGGCCAAGGTCCGGCATTGGCCTTGCCATTAACCTGGATCGAGCAACGTCTGTTGCAATCCGGCGATACGCTCGAGCAACTGGTATTGACCGAAATCCAGCAGCAAGCGGCAGATCAGGTATCGATTAGCAATAGCATCGGCAGTCTGCGCTTTCTGGCGACCATGAATTGGCGCGAGTTTTTCGAAACCATGAGCGTCGTTGAACAGACACTGCAGAACGATCCCGTAGCAGTCTATGGAAAAATGGATTTCAGTACGCGCGATCAATATCGCCATAGCGTCGAACGGATCGCCAAATACTCCCATCTCACTGAACTCGATATCGCCCGTCAAGCGCTGGCATTGGCGCAACAGGCAACCGACCATCAAGATCAACGCCAAGCCCATATCGGCTATTACCTCATCGACGACGGCTTGCCCCGCATCGAAAACATTGCTGCTCTTCGTCTGCCTCTGCTGGAACGATTTTCACATGCCGCAGCCCGCATGCCGTTACGGATATACCTTGGCAGTGTCGCCGTGCTGACAGCGTTCTTGAGTGGCGCTTTGCTGTTTCACGTGTATCGCCATTCTTACCCCATCCACACGCCAAAATGGACACTGCCTATCATCACCGTACTGGTGTTAATCGCCACCAGTCATTTGGCCTTGTCCCTGATTAACCAGGTCGCCATGATGGTGGCTAAACCGCAACGGCTGCCACGCATGGATTTTTCCGAAGGCATACCGCCTGAAGACAGAACCTTAGTCGTCGTGCCTGGCATGTTGATTCACGCCGATAACGTCGATAATTTATGCGAGGCGCTAGAAGTGCGGTTTCTGGCGAACCGCGACCCCCATCTGCATTTTTGTCTACTCACCGATTTCCGCGACGCCTCCGGCGAAAACCAGCCAGAAGACGCACGGCTGCTACAACTCGCAGAGCAACGTATCGCAGCACTCAATCAAAAATACAATCCGGAACGGAGTAATACTTTTTTCCTGTTTCATCGTCCCCGCCGTTGGAATCCGCAAGAAAACATCTGGATGGGGGTCGAACGCAAACGCGGCAAACTAGCGCAACTCAACGCTTACTTGCGCGGCGGTGCACGCGACGCTTTCATGCGCATTGTCGGCAAACCCGGCGTGCTGTCGAATATCAAATACGTCATTACGCTCGATACCGATACGCTGCTGCCACGCGATGTTGCGTGGCAACTGTCGGGCGCGATGGCGCATCCACTTAACAAGCCGTTTTACGATCCTGCGTTACAGCGCGTCACCGCCGGTTATGCGATTTTGCAACCGCGCGTCTCCACCAGCTTAGCTGGCAGCAATACTTCTTATTACGCCCGTTTATATGGCGGCGAAACCGGCATCGATCCTTATACGCGCGCGGTCTCAGACGTGTATCAGGATGTCTTCAGGGAAGGCTCGTTCATCGGCAAAGGGATTTACG
>NZ_JBRIIQ010000061.1:0-25117 GCF_052976905.1 Glaciimonas sp. GG7
CGCTAGCGCTCAGTGTTACCGATTGCGAGGTATTGAAAACATTCGCCATCGACACAGCCGCCCTATTGGGCGAGCATGCCATCGGCGAAACCGAATGGCTCAATAGCCATACCCGCACGCTACAAAAAGCCAGAAAAGCCGCACTAGAAAATGCCGCCCAAGCCTGCAAAAAATAAGCCCGCAGCACTGGCGCAGCCACAGTTGCAGTTGCAGTTGCAGTTGCTTTTGACGTTGCCGTTGCTTTTGAAGTAGCAGTTGACGTACCCCGTCATTTGACGCTGCCAAATTTTCCTGCCGACAGACGGATCAGGCTGATGACATGTTTGAGCGCAGCGAGTTGGTCATCAGACCCGGCTGGCGGTAGGGAAATTTGGGGACCCGAAGGGCAGCGGCATTTGCGGTCGCCTTCTTTTTGGTTACTTTTTCTTGGCGAAGCAAGAAAAAGTGACCGGCTGCCGGGCCGCCCCCGGCAAGCATCAACGGAGTAGAAAACGTATTCAAAACGACGACCGAAACTGTATTAACCCAAAGCCGCAATCACATCCCCCGAACGCACAACATCCGCCTGCCGCGGCAACACCTTCTGTATCAATACCTGATGCACCTCAGCATCAGGATCAGCACACGCATCCTCAACCACAACAATCCGATAATCAGCATCAGCCGCATGCCGCGTAGTGGACAACACCACCCCACTAGTAGACACCCCACACAACAGCAACGTATCGATATCACGTGCCCGAAGAACAGTTTCAAGCGTGGTATTACTAAATGCGCCAACCCGATGTTTGAGAATCACAACGTCAGTCAACGCTGGCTGCACAACAACATCAATATCCGACCCCGGCGACTCGGTCACCAACCATCCGGCAGCCTTGGCTGCACTAAACATTTTGTTACGCGAAGACACTTCAGGATGCCCCGGGCGAAATCCAACCACGATGTAAATCACCAGCAAACCGGCTTTACGGGCGGCGGCGATAGTCGCTGCGGTTGCGGTCAGTACTGGTAGCGGATCGCTTAACAAGCCTAGAATCGGTGCCTGAAAATCCATGACCAGCAAAGCACTACGCGCTGGATGTAAGGTAAAAGTATCAGACATGCTTGCGTCTCCAAATGAAAGTGTTTATGAAGCTACCGGCAGTGTTACCGGTGCCACGATAGCCGGAACATTATCCCCCGCCAACTGCAATGGCCCGGTGCCGCTATAACGATCGAGCAACAGATAAATTACAGGGGTAATAAATAGGGCTGTTTTAAAAAATCAATTCACAACATACAAAATTGACTGAGGCCGTAGTCTACGCTCCCGTCTGCTTGCTGCCAATCGCTTACGTCTGTTTCAGAGCGAGAGCGGTAATGAAATCCTGCAAGGATGGTCTTCTTCATGCTTATGTCGTTAGATGCGTCAAAGAAAATGCCCCAAAACAGTGTTGGCGGACAATGATATTGTTTGAAAATATTTTAAGTTGTATATACATATTTTCTTCATATCGGGATAAGATAACCCACTCCAAAACACTAAAAATAATAACGAGATCATTTAACCAAACAACGTAAGGACCAATATGAAATCCGCACCATTAACATTGCAACCGGGTCATTTTTCACTTGCAGATTTGCGCGCCATCTGGGCCGAAGCCACGCCGCTGAAACTGGCAGAATCTGCGCATATAGCGATCAATGCCTCCACCGCAGTAGTCAAGCGTATCGTTGCCAAAGGCGATGCCGCTTATGGGATTAACACAGGCTTTGGCAAACTCGCCAAAACGCGTATCCCGGATGAACAGCTTGAACTCCTCCAACGCAATCTGATTTTGTCCCATTCAGTCGGCACCGGCCCATTGATGAACGACGCCGCAGTACGGTTGGTGATGGCGATGAAAATCGGCAGCCTGAGCCGTGGTTACTCCGGCATCCGCTTGTTGGTGATTGAGACTTTGCAGGCGTTATACAACGCCGGGATCATGCCTTGTATTCCTATCAAAGGCTCGGTCGGTGCCTCTGGCGATCTGGCACCGCTGTCGCACATGACGCTGGCCTTGATCGGCGAAGGCGATGTCCGCGTCGCTGGCAAATTAATCTCGGCACGCGCAGCGCTGAATGCTGCGGGGATCGCGCCGGTAGTACTGGCCTCCAAAGAAGGCTTGGCGCTCATCAACGGCACGCAAGTATCTACCGCACTGGCATTGCACGGACTGTTCATGGCCGAACGTCTGCTAGAAGCCGGGATCGTGGCCGGGGCGTTATCGGTCGATGCCGCCAAAGGCAGCGACGCACCGTTTGACGCCCGCGTGCACAGCGTGCGCGGCCAGCCGGGACAAATGGCCACGGCGCAGATTTATCGTGCATTACTTAGCAACAGCAATATCCGGCAATCGCATCTGGTCAATGATGAACGCGTGCAAGACCCGTACAGTCTGCGTTGCCAACCGCAGGTCATGGGCGCGTGCCACGATTTAATCGTCAACGCTACGCGCACCTTGCTCATTGAGGCAAATGCGGTAACGGACAATCCGCTGATCTTTATGGGCGAAGGTGCAGATGACGATGTCGTGATTTCGGGCGGCAACTTTCACGCAGAACCGGTCGCCTTTGCTGCCGACACACTGGCGTTGGCGATTGCCGAAATCGGCGCGTTGTCAGAACGCCGCATCGCCTTGTTGATTGATGCCTCGCTCTCAGGATTACCGCCGTTTCTGGTGGATGAACCGGGCCTCAACTCCGGCTTCATGATCGCGCACGTCACAGCAGCAGCGCTGGCCTCCGAGAATAAATCGATGGCGCATCCGGCCAGTGTCGATAGCCTGCCAACCTCGGCTAATCAGGAAGATCACGTCAGCATGGCGACCTTTGCTGCACGGCGCCTGGATGAAATGGCGCGCAACACAGCGACGATTATCGGGATTGAATTGCTGGCTGCAGCCCAAGGAGTGGACTTTCATGCGCCATTGAAGACCTCGCCGATGCTGCTGCAGGTGCATCAGGATGTGCGGGGGAAAGTGCCGTTCTATGCGCGTGATCGGTTATTCGCACCGGATATCGAGAGTGCCTCGCAGATGGTGTTGGATGGTGATGTTAGTGGTTCTTGTAAGGCGTTGTTTGCGCATTTGTATGTGTCTTGAGAGCGTTCCGTCGCATTAGCAGAGACAAATCGGATTGTTCCATCGGTTTGGTCACGTGCTTGATAGCCCGATGTCTCTGCTAGACAATATTGTTGATGTATTTGATCTGCCGAACGACGATCGAGATGTCTCTGTCGGCATTGATCTCATCGATCGCCGCCTTGTCGGCATCACTTTTATCTACCGTGACTTTTTCAGAAACGCCATGCGCCTGCATGGTCTTGTCAAAAAACGTTTCGCAGCTACTTTGTCCCACCTTGCCGTCAATAGTGAATCGGTCGTATTGCTTTCCTTGCCTACGGACTGAATCTGAGCGCCTAGTGATCGATTGATCGACGGGTGATCGACTGAGGTGCTCTGTCAATCCCGGACACAGGTGTCTCAAGCAGATTTTTGCTCCTTCCTGAATTTATTAGCAAATGCGGCAGGAGATAAATTTCCTAATCGTGAATGCCTGCGTTGACAGTTATAAAAAATTTCAATGTACTCAGCGATGGAGGCTTCAGCTTCAGCGCGGGTAGCATATCGCCGATGATGAACCAGTTCATTTTTCAAGCTTCCCCAGCAGCTTTCCATCGGCGCATTGTCATAGCAGTTTCCTTTGCGTGACATTGAAACGGTCATGCCAAACTGCTCTACCAATTGGCGATAAGCATGTGCACAATACTGGCTGCCACGATCAGAATGATGAATCAATCCAGCCAATGGTCGATGATGGGCTACGGCACGCCATAGAGCACGGCTTGTCACTTTACCTAACTTAGGTTCCTTAGCAAGCACCACCCATTTGGCTAAATTGCTTTGCGACATACCTAACCGCTTGGCAGCTTCTCTTGCGGATAAACCTTGGCTTAATACCATTTTTACCGCCTCAGCTTTGAACTCCGGGCTATATCTTTTTTGCGTCTTCATTCACACTCCTTTGATCGTAGTTTATCAAGTTTGTGTGTCCGAATTTGTCAGGCTACCTCACCCCTAACACCTCTGTCTGCGGTGTACTAACTTGCATCGCAGCACCGGCAAAATATGGAAGTAATTTTCTTGGCGTATGGATAAGCTCTGGCGCGGCTCGTTTTAGTAGGTCTACCAGACGGAATTTTTGGCTTTTATATATTTATGACTTATGCATCAGATGGCGAGACCAGGATGATTTTTATAAACCCTATAAAAAAGTCGTTATACAAAGCGCTCCTCCAAATCTAAGGATTTATTTTTTATGATTATTACTGTAAACGACATCACGAACAGCAATCAAACCTCACCCATTTCAAGCAGCCCTGAATCGCCTCTTCCCGAGAGGCTATTGGTAACTCATGCGTCGAATCAAAACTTACCCACTTCATCGAGCGACGCTACTTCTTCGGGTGATGAATTAACCAGAGAAAGTTTCTTGGTGAACTTTGTTGCTGGTCAAAAAGAAGAAGATTCCAAGACCACGATCAATATGCTCCCCGCAGAAATACATGCAAATATTGTTAAAAGATTCAGCAATCTTTCAGACCTCACTAAACTAGCAACATTCAGTCAGGTGTATAGCGATGAAGCTGCTTTTTGTTTTCGACAATTTGATAAAAAAACACAAATTACAGAACTCCATAAAGCAATAGGCCTCGATGATGAATCACAAGCGCTACAAGCGCTCAACTTTTGCATTAAAAGTGGTGTTGAAGCAGACGTTTTGAATGCCATTAAAAACCAGAGCACACCCTTACGGTTAGCAGTAAAAAAGGGACATACGAAGGTAATTAAAGTACTCGTGGGTCTTCCCGAAGTTGACATTAACCTAACTGAGCCGTTATCTGAGGCTATTGGGCACAAGAAATTAAACATAGCCAATTTTCTCCTTGACCAGCCAACAATCCGCCCGGATAGCACTGATGATATGTCGGATCTTGCGCTCGCAGCGGCGATTGAAGATATGCAGCTAGTCAACAGGTTTATTGCGCGTCCGGATTATGTCCCGCATCTAGAACCTTTGTTAGCAGTTGCAAGGAGGGGATGTATTCCGATTGGTCAGACCATACTTGCGGCGGACGTTCATTGCAACGCAATCAACGGACTCGGATTCACAGCCTTAGGATTATCTGCACATAATGGACACATAGCGTTCGTTAAAATGCTTCAGAAAATACCTGACATTGACATGAACGCAGGCGAGCCTTTCTTAAACGCAGCAACTGAGAATAAGTTGGAAATGTGTCAATTATTAATTGATGACGGTCGCTGTGATGTCAATCGCATCGATACTGACGGCAACGCCGCCTTAAATAAGGCATTAAACAAAGCATTTGACAATAATTCCATGGATGGAACCAACAATCTAAAAATAATAGATATGCTTGTAAAGCATCAAGGGACTGACTTGACGCTAGCAGTATCTTCACTAGTGAAGCTTGCTGAAGAGTGTGTAGAGACAGCTGAGCAAAGGATCGAGAGATTCAATTCTTTTGCTCCCCCCTGGCTAAAAAATGGAAAAGCACTCATTGCAGCTGGTAATGAACAGCTTCTATTGGTGGGAGAACTGGCTAGCGCTGCTAACGATCCAACCCGTGCCGCTGATAAAGCATCCTTACATCGGGATGCATGGGCTAAGGCTATTGAAAAACACTTAGAACTAAAAAAATTGCTGATTGCTTTTAAAAAATGGTCATCTGAGTAGGATGACTTCAATATTTAACATCCATTAAAAATGCGCCATTGGCGCATTTTTTTGATTTAACGCGTTGTTTTAACGTTTCAACTGACTAATATCCCGCACCGCACCGCGATCAGCCGATGTCGCCATCGCCGCATACGCTTGCAACGCTTGCGAAACATAACGCTGGCGATTAACCGGCTTCCATGCATCCTTGCCCTTGGCATCCATCGCAGCACGTCGCAGCGCCAACGCCTCATCACTGATCGCCAGGTGAATACGACGATTCGGAATATCGATTTCAATCGTATCGCCATCCTCAACCAAACCAATCGCACCGCCTTCCGCCGCTTCCGGCGAAGCATGGCCGATCACTAGTCCTGACGATCCGCCGGAGAAGCGACCATCCGTGAACAGTGCGCATGATTTGCCCAGACCTTTGGATTTGATATACGAAGTCGGATACAGCATTTCTTGCATGCCGGGGCCGCCTTTTGGACCTTCGTAGCGAATGATGACGGTGTCGCCAGCCTTGACTACATCACCCAGAATTGCCTCAACTGCCGAATCCTGACTCTCGAACACGCGCGCTATTCCCGTAAATTTGAGGATGCTTTCATCAACCCCAGCGGTTTTGACGATGCAGCCGTTGACTGCCAGATTACCGTACAACACCGCCAGACCGCCATCTTGCGAATAGGCGTGCTCTTTGTCGCGGATGCAACCGTTGCTGCGGTCCATATCCAGACTGGCAAAGCGTTTTTCTTGCGAGAACGCGGTTTGTGTCGCGACCCCGCCCGGTGCGGCGCTGAACAGTTTATGGACAGCCGGGTCCTGGGTTTGGGTGATGTCGTTGTGAGCGATTGCCTCGGCCAGATCTTTGCTGTGGATGGTCGGGCGTGTGGTGTCGAGCAAGCCTGCGCGTGCCAGTTCACCCAGAATGCTGATGATGCCACCGGCGCGATGGACGTCTTCAATATGATATTTGTCAGTCATCGGCGCGACTTTGCACAGGCAAGGAACGTGGCGTGAAATACGGTCAATGTCGGCCATCTTGAATTCAACTTCGGCTTCTTGCGCCGCTGCCAACAGATGCAGCACGGTATTGGTCGATCCGCCCATGGAGACGTCTAACGTCATGGCGTTTTCAAATGCAGCCTTGTTGGCAATTGTGCGTGGCAGGACGGAGTAATCGTCTTGCTCGTAATGGCGTTTTGCCAGTTCGACGATCAAACGACCAGCGCGCAGGAATAGTTCTTTGCGATCCGCGTGGGTTGCCAGAATCGTGCCGTTACCCGGCAAGGCTAAGCCCAGCGCTTCGACCAGACAATTCATTGAGTTAGCGGTAAACATACCCGAACAAGAGCCGCAAGTCGGGCAAGCCGAGCGTTCGATTTCATCGATATCGGCGTCGCTGACCGAGGCGTCACCGGCCTTGATCATGGCGTCCACTAAATCAATTTTGATGATTCTTTGGGTACCTGGCGGTTGGCCGGGGATGACTTTTTCAATGATTTTTCCGGCTTCCATCGGACCGCCCGAGACAAACACGACCGGAATGTTGAGGCGCATCGCGGCCATCAACATGCCGGGGGTGATTTTGTCGCAATTTGAAATACACACCATGGCATCGGCACAGTGCGCATTGACCATGTATTCGACCGAGTCGGCGATCAGCTCACGCGAAGGCAGGGAGTACAGCATCCCGCCGTGACCCATGGCGATACCGTCATCGACGGCGATGGTGTTGAATTCTTTGGCAACGCCGCCGGCGGCTTCAATCTCGCGGGCGACCATTTGGCCGAGGTCTTTCAGGTGGACATGACCGGGGACGAACTGGGTGAAAGAGTTGACCACCGCGACAATCGGCTTGTCGAAATCGCCATCTTTCATGCCTGTAGCACGCCAAAGTGCGCGTGCGCCGGCCATATTGCGACCGTGGGTGGTGGTGCGTGAGCGATATTCCGGCATGACTTCAATCTCCAGTGTTCTTATTCAATAAGGTGTGGGTAAAAATAACAAAAAATAGTGGCGAATCTGCGGCTAGAGTGCCTTGGGCCTAGCGCGTTGTCAAATATATGATTTAGACATCATTAAGATGTTGTGCATATTAATTGATATGGATAAGGTCAGTATTGGATTGGGAATTTATTCGACTGGATAAGCCCTGCGTACGAGATTTCTTATTGGTCGACAGAAAAGTCTGTCGAAATTCAGAAAAAACCTAGATTAAAGAAGCACTTTTCGCTATGTAATCCAGAGTATTCTCTTTTGCCTATATGCAATACTTCCGCTCCAAATATTCAATTAAGAAGTTACAGGGAAATAATATGCAAATAGGTGCGACTATGACTGCCTTTAAATCTCTATCTACGTCCGAGTCTGCTCCCCAACAAAGTGAACCGATCAGGATTGTTGGTAAAGAAGAAGCTCGAAATGCAGTTGAGTCGATGCAATATGACATTCGTGAAAATTGGCACCCAATTAAAATGGAAGAGTTTTATATTGATAATCCAGTTGCAGTGATGCAACAAGAAAAATGGAATTCAAGAATTGAGGGCTCTATGGCGCTATTACGGCAATTTGATTTTGAATCGGATGTTCTGGTCGTTGGCTATGCAAAAGGAGAGGGCGATGAAGATATTCCTGCTGGTGTCATGTCGATGGACATGGGGCGTTCTGAGGGGCGTCTCGAAATCAATCAGATAATAGTCCATCCTGGAATTCAGGCGCTGGGGCCAGTGATGATGGAAGAGGCTGTCAATATATCGCATGCAGAGGGCTATTTTGGAGAGCTATCTCTCTCGGCTCTGTATGGAGCGGATGCTTACAAGTCGCTTGGATTTGTTGCCGAAGAAAATACTCTCTCCAGGATGTATTTAGTCCCAGACGATCAACCTGATAAATGGGACATCGTTGATAACAAATGGAAATTTATAGGAAATTCCGGTATCGATCCCCTAAGTCCGACAGGCTGCTAGTACGCTTAATCCCCCTTTGATTGCGTTACATTCAGAAATATCGGACTAGTTATGAAATGACGAACATTTATTCAGATTTGGAAAATAAATTATTAAATTAAAAATCATTATTTTTTATCTTATTAATATTGATAAAAATTTCTAATTTATTACCACTCAAAGAAGATTTTGGAAATTTTTTCCTGATGAGTCCATTTAAAATTGTTCCTGGTAATCTCGCCATGCAGGCCATTTGATGGAAAAAATATGTCTTCAATTATCTCTTCAAACGCAAGTTCAAGCGTCACTTCAAATGCCTCCGGCGATGTCCACATTGATATGAATGCTGATTTGGCTAACTTATCGAATGCGTTATCAAGTAAACATCGCGCGCAGCACGTTGATACCCAACTCATTCACGCCGGTCGTGCGCCGTCACTCTACGGCGGCATGGTCAACACGCCGGTTTTTCGCGGCTCAACCATCATGGCGGACAACCTCGATGATTGGGAAGCCGGGCGTCAGACTGACAATCCAATGGCCCAATATGGCCGTTTTGGCACCCCCACCACGCGCTCATTCGAGCAGGCCATTACCACGCTGGAAGGCGGCGATCATGCGCTGGTGTTTCCGTCGGGATTGTCGGCTTGTACGCACAGCATCATGGCGTTCGTTCAGGTCGGCGACCATGTATTAATTACCGATAGCGCCTATGGCCCGACCCGTACTTTTGCTGAGCGCGTATTGCGCCGCATGGGCGTTGAGGTGGAATTTTTCGATCCTCTGATCGGTGGCGAAATTCGCCATTTAGTGCGTCCCAACACCCGCATCGTCTTTGTGGAGTCGCCCGGCTCATGGACCTTTGAAGTCCAGGATATTCCCGCCATTGCGGAAGAAGCGCACAAAGTCGGCGCTTACGTGCTGATGGACAATACGTGGGCGACGCCCTTGTATTTCAAGCCGTTCGAGCACGGCGTCGATGTCTCCATACACGCAGCGACCAAATATATCGTCGGCCATTCTGATGCATTGCTAGGCGTGGCCAGCGCAAATCAACGAGCGTGGCCGATTTTGAAGCAAGGCGCGCATGATTTTGGTCAGACTGCCGGTCCGGATGATATCTATCTGGCCTTGCGCGGTATGCGCAGTATGGCGGTACGTTTGCGTCAGCATTGGGATAGCGGCATGCAGTTGGCAGAATATTTAGGAACGCAGCCGCTAGTCGAACGTGTCTTGCATCCTGCCTTGCCATCAGACCCAGGACATGCGCTCTGGAAGCGCGACTTTCTTGGTGCCAGTGGCTTGTTCACGATTGAATTGAAACCGGTAGGCCGTCCTGCGCTCGCCAGTTTTTTTGATAGCCTGGAGTTATTCGGTATCGGCCTGTCCTGGGGCGGGTACGAGAGTCTTGCGCTACCGATCGACAAACCGCCAACCCGCGTGGCATCGCGCAAGACGTATGAAAATCCGTTGATACGGATTCATGTCGGCTTGGAAAATATCGACGATCTCAAGCGCGACATGGAACGGGCCTTTACCTGCATGGCGGCGGCGCTTTAAGCGCTGCAACAATTAATCAACGTCGAGGTATGCCAGCGGTAGCGCTGTAGTGTGTTTAATCTGCTCCATCGCAAAGCTGGCGTTGACGTCAAACAGCGCATTCGTTTGTGTCAACTTTTGATATACCTTGTCATAGGCGGCGATATTCGGCACCACTATGCGAAGAAGATAATCGACATTGCCGCTCATACGGTAAAACTCGACTACTTCCGGGATGAGTTGCACCGTGGCACTGAACTGCTCATACCAAGCCGCATTATGTTGATTGGTTTTGATTGAGACAAACACTGTCACGCCCACATTGAGCTTGTTTGGGTTAAGCAGGGCAACCCTGCGTAGTAAATAGCCGTTTTCTTCCAGTTTTTGAATCCGACGCCAACACGGCGTGAGCGACAAGTTCACCTTCTCGGCAATTTCGGCGACCGCCACGGTCGCATCTTCTTGCAGGATTGCCAGTATCTGTTTATCTATTTTGTCCATCTTGTACTTACTTTGAGCTTGTTAATTAAAAAGCGCTTTTCGGCCAATTTTCGACGGAAAAACACATGCACCATTGTGGCTGCAATCGGGGATGATTTCCATTATCTGATGCTGTTTCGAAGCCAGTTTTTTTCTGATTGCGCACCCGTAGAGAAACCCGCAATGTTCACCCTGACAGACGCGGGTGGAGGAAGGTATTCACAAAAAGGGAGGTTTTCATTCGTAGGCCAAGTGGTGATTTTGTATGCGCTCAGGGCATATAATAATGTACTTTTATTAGCATTTTTGTCGTTGGTAGTCCCCCATTTATTGAATGCTAGCGTATGAAAATTAATTTTCCCTCTGCAATACATTTGCTCCATGAAACCACCTGGGGCAATTTGGCGACGCATTCAACACAGCTTCCCGGCTATCCTTTTGCAACGATTTTACCGTTTGCGGTCGATGAACAACATTGCCCGATATTTCTTATCAGCGCTCTGGCCGAGCATACAAAAAATCTGATGGCGGATTGCCGTTCAAGTGTATTGATTCATCGTCAGGATCATCAAAATATGTTGACGACTGAACGCATGTCGATTGTTGGCGATGCGATAGCGATTACCCCTTCGCCGGAGCTAATCGCACGTTATGTTCGTTATCACCCTGATGCCAGGGATTATCTGGCATTGGGCGATTTTTCCTTTTACCGCCTGCAGCCGCAGCGGGCGCGTTACGTTGCCGGATTTGGTCTCATGGGTTGGGTTGAAAAGGATCAATGGGAGAGGGCAGAAGTGTTGTCTCTGATCGATGAAAGAAATCTGCTGCAAGAGATCGCCGATACCTTTTCGGGTTCTTTTAGAGGACGGGTATTGGGCATTGATAGCTATGGCTTCGACGTCGAAAAAAATGGCCAACGTAGCCGCGAACGGTTTCCCGAAACAGGCGTAACTGTTGACCAGATTGGCGATGTTGTCAGGCGATTTCTTGCGACGATGGAATAAGCTTTCACCTGACACTACGCCAGGCGCTGCGCCGTATGGACTTCGACAGTGATGTGAGATAACCCTTTGCATTGCCGCAGGGCACTATGAAAGTAAGCCGGTCCATGTGCAGGATCGTTGGTGACCAGAGAAGCGACGACCCCGAAGTGTCCGGGGCCTAAGCGCCAGACGTGCAAGTCGACCAATTTATCCCCCGCCACTGCAACGATAGCGCGTACCTTATTTGCCATCGTATCGTCGGAGCTGACATCCATCAGAATCGCTCCCGTATCGCGCACCAGGCCAAATGACCAATTCGCAATGACCAGCGCGCCAACAATACCGGCCACCGGGTCCATCCACAGCCAGCCAAACGTCTTTGCCAACAGTAGGCCGATAATTGCCAGCACTGAGACGGCGGCATCAGCAACAACGTGAACATACGCTGCACGCATATTGTGATCGCGTATGTCTGGGCCATGCGCGTGGTGCGCATGTTCATGAATGTGCTCATCATGCTGGTGATGCTCAGCATGTGCATGCTGGTTACCATGACTATGCCCGTGATGATCGCCGCCGCTCAATAACCACGCACTGACGATATTGACCAACAATCCTGCGATGGCAATCGGAATTACTTCACCGAAGTGAATCGGTATCGGCGACATAAGACGTGCAATCGCCTCATAGCCGATCAGCGCCGCGATCATTGCCAAAATAATAGCGCTGGTAAATCCCGCCAGATCGCCCAACTTACCGGTGCCGAACACAAAGCGCGGGTTGTTCGCATGTTTGCGCGCATAGGTATAGGCCAGCGCTGCAATGAGCATCGCCCCGGCGTGCGTCGATATGTGTATGCCATCGGCGACCAACGCCAGTGAGCCAAACAGTTTGCCGCCGATAATCTCGGCCAACATCATCACGCTGCACAGGACGATCACAGCCCATGTTTTTCGGCCGTTCTGATCATGACCCTCACCCAAAAATACATGGTCATGCCCGACCGCAAAGGGCGTTTCGTAAAAATTTTTCAGTTCCATAATGGGCTCACTTAAAAAAACTATGCACAACGTCGATTAGCTGCTCTTTGGCGTCCCCGTGCTCTCTATGTTCACCTTCATGGGCATCCGCGTCGACTAAATGCGTTCGAATATGATCTTCCAGCACCACGGCCAGCAAGCCTGTCATTGCGCCACGGCAACTGGTAATTTGCTGCAACACGTTGATGCAATCGCTCTCGTCGACCAATGCGCGTTCAATCGCATCAATCTGCCCTCGAATACGACGTACCCGATTTAGAAGTTTTTGTTTGTCACGAATAGTATGACTCATAGGACAGCTCTGATATCAATGAAATATAGGGTAGGGGACTATATTATATTTAGAGATGTATCAGATGGCAATGTGGGATTTTTGTAATCTGTGCTGCACCAACGTTAACTTGTTTAATCGTCTATTATCCGACTTGAAAATGCATCTGTTGCGACGCCACATGCGGCCAACGCATATTTCCCTCAAATTTATCGATTCGCGCCCATACCACTCTCCAAGGAACGTCCATGACCAGTAAACTTCACCTCTACACTTCGCCATCGGCCTTCCCGAATCCACAGCGCTTGCGCCTGTTCATCCATGAAAAAGGCATTGCTGACCAGTTCGAAGAAACTGTCTACGATATGGCTCCGGGCGGAGAACAACGTAAATGGCCGCATTTAAAAATGAATCTTTGGGGCGAAACACCAACGTTGGCGCTCGAAGGCGGCGGTTATCTGTCGGAGACGGCGGGTATTGCGCGTTATCTCGATCAGCATTTCCCCGGCCGAAAAATCATGGGTGCCACGGCGCTTGAGCAAGGGCAGGACACGATGTGGGAAAACCGTATCTGGACCCATATTCTGTATCGCATCGTCACGATGTTCCATGTCATGCATCAAGGTCTCGGCCCAAAACTGGAGCTGACGCACAATCCGCAATGGGGCGAACATTGCCGCAAAGAAGCCTTATCACATGCCGCGCTCGTTGATCGTCATCTGTCCGATGGTCGTGCGTGGATGCTAGGTGGCGACGCGCCAACTTTCGCCGACATTACCTTGTGCACGGCTATTGCATTTTCGAAGTTTGAGGTCAATGCAACACCGCTGGATGAGCGCTTTGAACATCTCGATGCTATGTGGCGGCGCTGGAAAGAACGGCCAAGTTTTCAGGCCGCCTATGCGGATGGCGGCAGCGGTCTTGCTGAATTGGCGGATTTGAAAAAATAATGATTTTGACGGCGTAAAAATATCGGGCGGCAAGTACCCCTAACATCCAAGAATATCTGCCAGCGCAACAATGCTAGTTGCATGATAAGTATTCTCAGGATGCGCAGAGACATCCTTTATCCGACTGGCCCCAAACTCACGGGGGCGTTCAATGTAAGCCGTCTTTAAGCCTGCCTTGCGCGCCCCGTCCAAATCGTCCTGATGCGCAGCAACCAGCATGACTTCATCTGGTGCGACATCAAATATCTTGGCAACGCCGAGATAGGTCGCCGGATCCGGTTTATATTTTTTGAATACTTCCGCCGACAAGATGCAATCCCACGGCAATCCTGCATGTTTCGCCATATTGGCAAGCAATCCGATGTTGCCGTTAGACAGGGAACAAATAGTGAACCGGGATTTCAGGCGTATCAAGCCCTCGACTGAATCCGGCCACGCATCGAGTCGATGCCAAATTTTGTTTAAACGGCGCTTCTGCATCTCATCCAAGCCACCCACGTCAAACCGTTCGAGCAGATCATCGAGAATCAAGCGATGCAAATCATCGATCAGCGTCCAACCCAACTCACCCGATGCAACTCTTTGCATAGCCGGCTTATACCCATCCCGCCACGCAAGAGCAAACTCCGCGCCATCTATCCCCAGCTGCATACCGTCAATTTCGCGGGCGATGCTGGCGTGCCAGTCAACGACTGTGCCGAAGATATCGAAGGCTAATATTTTTATGTGTGTCATTGTTTGTCTGATTTTTCCGAATAGATAAAATGATGGATGAGCAACGACACCAGGGAGCCGGAAAAGCGTGCTCACCAAGCAGGTAACAGTATTGACTGACAAAATATTCAACGCAATCACTTATAGGTGACTTGACGCGGTCAACTGCGTTTTCAGGTTAAATCGAAGGATGCCCGGTTGCCTTCACCAGAGTCCCTCCACGTCGCCAGATTTACGCAGATGCTGGGTAAATTGATCAGATAAAAAGTCGACTCTTTTTTGCCGATACATTCAACTGTTCAGGATAGACCTCAAAATATCGGAGGAGGGTAATACCCATGCTCCGAGTACCTGGTACAAACGCCTAGCGACAGGTCGTTGTCGTTGACGGTGTAGAGCCGGATCAGCTCATCTTTGGCATCGGGTAGTGCCAGCAGGCGGTCGCGCTCAGTGACTTAATCGGTCATGAAAGCAGATAACTTCGCATCCAGATCAATGCGGACTTCCGAAAGCAGTTCCAGCGTTTCGTCTCGCAGCTTGTCGGCAGCGGGATGCGAGTGCAGGGCGTCGTCTCGCCGCCACATCAATTCTCGCAACTCCGGCTCACATAGCCGGGTGACCGACTCGATGACAGCATCGATGTCTGGATGCCCGGTGTTGAGCTCCATTGACGAGATCAGTTCCAGGCTCAAGTCTGGCCCTAGCATTAAGTCGCCCGTCACCCAACTGTTGACAGTGAACAGCGAGATGGGTAATCCCTTCGAGTCGAATCCGATAGTGAGCAGATGTCGCGTCGTCGAATTGGCAGACGGGTTGCCGCACAGCTCGGCGAAGGCGCGTTCCGACCTTGATTGCCGCCTTCTTCCCCATAGGGGTTTTCTGGCAAATAAGTGAATGTGACCATGCTCCACCGCACCAGGTCGATCCTCGGGACTGTGCGAGTGATAAAACCATTGGTAGCCGCTGGATTTGTCGATGGCATCATCTTCCGGGTAGTGCGCCCACTGCTGCGGAGCTTGGTCAGCCAGCAATCGACCTAGCAGGTGTACGCCACGCTCGGCCAGACCCGCGTAAGTATCCAGTAGGCGCCGCCCGGCCGCCGCCAGACGGACGTCGGGCTGGAGCGAACGTGGCCGCGCTACCGTCATGAAGTTCAGTTCTTGGGTGTGCACTTTGGACCACATTTGGGGGCGCAATTGCTGGCCCCGCATTTGACAGACTTTTTACCAGTGTGCTTTTTCGCGTGGCATTTCGGCGCGCACTTGGTACCACATTTCATCATAGCGCTGGGTGTGCACTTAGCCGGGACTGCGGTGGTATCTTGGGCTGCTGCGGGCAATGCCAGGGTTGCTGCGGTTAAAGCGGCCAGTGTGGCCAGTTTCAGTTGTGTCTTCATGCGGTTCTCCTAAAAGATGAATAGTTGAGGACTGTCCTCACCAGCTAAGAGGTCACATCGCTGCATTTGGGTTCGCGGACAGCGAAAAATTTTTTCTCGACTGCGAATCGTTTTGCTCTTTCACCGCCTCTTAGTCAGTAACTACTATGAAAGGAGGTATTCCATGAAAATCGCGTCGTTCGCATCCTGCGATGCCAACCATGGCGCTTTCTTGACCAGCTTCGCCAAACCTTACCCGCACACTGTAGCCATGGCATGCAACCAGCTTGGCCGTAAAGCGTGTACAAACCTACATGGCCATAATGCAAAAAACCTTCAAGACCGCCCATTTACCAACCTGTACCAAGGAGAACTCCATGAAACGATCTAGCATCCTCTTTACCGCGCTCATACTGTGGGCTGCAGTCGCAGTCGCATCTGCAGCCGAGCCAAAACCTTTTACGCAGCAGGATTTCGATAAGCTGGCCCATGACGGCAAGCCGGTCGTGTTGGATGTGTCTGCCACCTGGTGCCCAACCTGTAAGGCCCAGAAACCCATCATAGAGAGCCTTTCTAAACAGCCTGCCTACAAAGACGTGGCGATCCTAACGGTGGACTTCGATACTGAAAAAACTGTCCTCAAGCAATTCAAGGTCAGCATGCAAAGTACCTTGATCGCTTTCAAGGGTGGTAAGGAAACAGGCCGTTCCGTCGGCGACACCACGCCTGCCGGAATCGAGAGTATGTTCAAGAAGGCGGCCAACTGATGGAATTTGGGCTTGGCTCCTACGGGTTTGGCCTGCTGGCCGGGTTGCTCTCTACCTTGTCGCCTTGTGTCTTGCCTATCTTGCCCATTTTGTTGGGCTCGGCCACGGCTGCGCATCCTCGCGCGCCACTGGCCCTGGCAGGTGGCCTGGCTCTCTCGTATGCCATCATCGGAACACTGATCGCATGGGCGGGCTCGGCCATCGGCATTGACGCCTCCCTCTTCCGAAATGTAGGTGCTGTGATCTTAGGTGCGCTCGGACTAGTGTTGATGTCAGCTAGCCTACAGCAGCGCTTCGCTGCGGCCACGTCCGGGATCGGTAATGCCGGTGACAATTTCATTTCCCGCCTTAATCTCAATGGCATCAAAGGACAATTCGCCATCGGTTTGGCATTAGGCGTAGTCTGGAGCCCTTGTGTCGGTCCCACACTCGGTGCCGCCGTCATGCTGGCCAGCCAGGGATCGCACCTGCTGCAAGTCGCCTTGCTCATGGGCATTTTCGGCCTTGGCGCTGCCATACCAGTCGTCGGTCTTGCCTATCTCTCCCGCGCCGCTATGATGAGGATGCGCGGAAAGCTGATGCAGGCAGGGAAAACTGGAAAGATCGTACTGGGAGCCATGATGATGAGTATCGCAGTGCTGATACTGACTGGAGCCGACAAGCCGCTTGAGACGTGGCTAGTCGAGATATCTCCCGCCTGGTTGACTACATTGACAACGCATTTTTGATACGACGTCATACAGACTTGACCTTGCCTGACATACAGAGATGTTTTTTCAGTTGATCCGCGAACCGTTTTGCTTGCCCGGTCCCTCCTAACAAGGGAGGGACGTCCTCGGTCCTACAACCACAAAAGGAGAATGAAATGTTCTACGCAAAAAATATGCCCAACTGGGAACGTGCGCTGCGTCTCATCATGGGTGTGATGGCACTTGTGTTTGTCGGCATGAACTGGGGCTCGTCGGACTTGGGTATTGGTGCTGGCATCATGGGTGCCATGTTGGCTATGACGGGTCTGTTTGGCTTTTGCCCCATGTGCGCGATGGTAGGCCGCAAGCTCGACAAAAGGCACTGAATCATGACGGTAAACGTGATCGAACGAGAGAGCCTGATCTTGGCGGCCCAGACCGGAGACCAGGCGGCGATCTCTCGTCTGCTAGTAGTATGCCAGGCGGATGCCCGCCGTTATGCTCGCAGGCATTGCCACGTCAGCGATATTGATGACGCCGTACAGGAGTCCTTGCTGATTATTTCGCGCAAGGTCACGGGCCTGAAAGTCGCCGTTGCCTTTTCCTCTTGGCTATTCACCGTCATCAAGCGCGAATGCCGGAAGCTTGAACGCATGATGTTCAAGCATGCGCCGCTGGAAGATGAAGTGGCCGAGCAGCAGGTGGCCTGCCGAACCGATGATGCTTTGAGAATTGACCTCACGCATGCGCTTGAATCGTTGCCAGCGCACTATCTTGAGGTCGTGCTGCTACGTGACTTTGAAGAGCTGACCATCGCAGAAATCGCCGAGCGTCTCGGGGAGCAGCCTGGTGCAATCAAGAGTCGGCTGCACCGTGCTCGGGAACTCGTGCGTGAATATCTGCTAAGTCCAGACGACTGATTGCTGCACCCGCTCAAATCCTCCAGGATCGTCCCCTACAGAGATTGCACCTCATAGCGTAGGAAGTACGTAATGCACAAACTGTTCGCGCAACTTGTTCTTCAGGATCTTGCCGGTCGCGCCCGTGGGAAGCGCGTCGACAAAAACTACATCGTCAGGTGTCCACCATTTGGCGATCTTACCTTCATAAAAGGCGATCAATGCATCCCGATCCAGAACCGCATCGGGTTTTTTGACGACCACCAATAACGGACGTTCATCCCATTTTGGATGCTTCACCGCGATGCAGGCCGCCATGAAAACAGCCGGATGCGCCATCGCAATGTTTTCGAGTTCAATTGAGCCTATCCATTCGCCGCCAGACTTGATGACGTCCTTGTTGCGGTCGGTAATTTGCAGGTAGCCATCGGCATCAATATTGGCAATGTCACCGGTCGGAAACCAACCATTCCCCTCAGCATCGATTTCAAGGCAGGCGTTGCCTTCATTTTTGAAATAGGCGCTGACAACCCACGGGCCGCGTACCAGCAAGTCCCCTGAAGATTTGCCATCCCACGGCAGTTCGCCGCGGTCTTCGCCGACGATTTTCATGTCCACACCATAAATCGAACGCCCCTGTTTCGCCTGAACTGCGTAGCGTTCTTCAGGGCTGGCCGCTAACAATCGGGGTTTGAGCGCACAGACGGTTCCGAGCGGACTGAGTTCGGTCATCCCCCAGGCATGCAAAACATGCACCCCGTAAACATCTTCGAACTTGCGCAACATGGCCGGTGGGCAAGCACTTCCGCCAATCACGGTGCGCGTCATGCTTGAAAACTTCACCCCGTTGTGTTCCATGTAACTCAGCAAACTTTGCCAGATGGTCGGCACGCCTGCCGCCATTGTCACTTGTTCGGTTTCGAGGAGTTCGTGGAGTGATTTGCCATCCATTCCCGGACCCGGAAACACCAGCTTGGCACCGACCATGCAGGCGATATAAGGAATACCCCAGGCGTTGACATGAAACATCGGCACCACAGGCAAAATAACGTCCCGCGCAGAACAGTTCATCGCGTCCGGCAATGCGGCAGCATACGTGTGGAGCAGGGTAGAGCGGTGACTGTAGAGGACGCCCTTGGGGTTGCCTGTGGTGCCCGAGGTGTAACACAAGGCCGATGCCGTATCTTCGTCAAACGTCGGCCACGCATAGTCGTCCGACGCCGCATTGAGCAATTCTTCGTAACACAACAGGTTGGCAATCCCTGCATCTTGCGGCATATGTGCGCGGTCGGTCATGGCGACGAAAGCTTTGACTGTTTTGCACTCGGCGGCGATCAATTGAATGATGGGCAAGAATGTCAGATCGAAGAAGAGATACTGATCTTCCGCGTGATTCGCCATATACGTCACCTGCTCAGGATGCAAGCGCGGATTGAGTGTGTGCATGACCGCACCCATACCCGAGATCGCATAGTAAAGCTCCAGATGCCGGTATCCGTTCCATGCCAGCGTCGCCACCCGGTCGCTGCCCTTGACGCCTAACCCTGTCAGTACGTTCGCCAGTTGACGCGCACGGCGGTGACAGTCGCGATAGGTGTAGCGAAAAATATCGCCCTCGACCCGACGCGAGACAATTTCGGTATCGCCATGATGACGATCTGCATGCACGATTAATGAGGAGATTAATAATCTCCCGGACATCATTAAGCCATTCATAGTTTTTCCTTTTTAATGCGGTGGAAGTGCCGAAAGACTCGGCACTTCCACCACAATTCTCGTGCTTAAAAGTTATGCCGGATACCCAGCGCAAGCGCTTTAACGGTAGCCCCGGCAGCCGAAGGTCCAACAGCCGGATCACTCGCCACCAGCGCAAAGGCCGCAGTAGAACTGTTGTTGAGTATGCCTGAAGTAGCATAAAGAGATGTACGTTTCGATAACGGATAGACATAACTTAACGCGAAGACATTGGCTGTTTTAGCCGCTCCGACTGCCGCATCCTGGCGCATCCGCTGCAAGTTCACCAGCACAGTACCGGTCCCCAAGGTCGCGGTGCCGCCTAGCCAAACGTCGCTGGTGTCGCTATGCGCGATGGGTTGCTTAGTCTGAAAGTAGCCGGTTGCCACGGAAAAATTTCCGAAGGTATATTTAACGCCGACGACCGCATCTTTGCGTGCGCCGGTTGTGCCATCGAAAGCGGCCTGAGCTCCGGTACCGACTACCGTTGGTAATTGAATTTGTTGATACGTACCGGAAACCAGCAGCCCATCCACAGCGTACCGACCAGAAACGGCCCACATATGGTTAGCATCGCTTGGGAGACCGCCTGCACCCCCCGGGCTTTCTGAGCCAAAACTAAACATGGCGCGTCCCTGGAAACCATCAAGTTCAGGCGAAACATAAAACACCGCGTTGCTGGCACGTCCGAACCGATCGGACCCGGTACCTGACAGCAGCACGATTTGCTGGACGTTGCCGTACAAGCCTAGCTTTTGTACATCCGTATCGAGAACCGTCCAATACAGCGGGGTATAGTCGCGGCCAAAAGAAAGGCTGCCGAAATGTCCTTCAAGACCGACGAAAGAGCGCCGATTGAAAAGACCGTTGATAGAAGCGCCACCCGGTGAGCTTGGCGTAGCCGTGGAAGGATTACCCGAGTAAGTCTTCATGGCCCCGGTATCGGAATCAAAACCGGCCTCAAGCTGAAACTTCGCTTTTAGTCCGTCGCCAAGATCCTCTGTACCCATAAAACCCCAGCGCGAAGGAACCAGAATGCCGGACGTCACCGACAGCGCGTTCGATGCCTTGGGAGCGACTGCGCCATTGTCGGTGTACGCGACGCCCGCATCGACGGTGCCGTAAAAGGTGACGCTTGATTGCGCGTAACTGGCAGCCGAAAGGGTGGCTAAAGTAGCGAAAGTGGCTATGGATAAAATAGATTTTTGCATGTTGTTGTCTCCGGATTTTTATAATTTTCGTGCGATGAAGTAATCGTTCTGAGCGATTTTTCCGCACTTTTTTAGAACTTTTTGACGATGGTTGTTAGCTTTTAATGTTCTGGCCTCTTGGGTTGTCCTACAAATCACCAAACGAAACAACGCACGCAGCAAAGCGCAAAGCGCGTTTGTCCCGACGGGTAGCGATTCGTCAAAATACGTTGCTATGGGAGTCGGCACCGGAGGTGCCGGGATACGATTTTTTCTGACGATGTACGCACTATCAGAAACTGTTTGCTACACGTGTTATCAGCGCATATCTGTCAAGACGCCTCGGCTAGCGCGCTAGCTGTCGCTGCATTCTGATTCCCTGAAAAGCCATCCGAACGTATCGACTTAGCCAGAACAGGTACCAGACAAAGCCCAAGCAATGAAGCCGCCACCGCCACATACAATCCGGAATCGCTCCGACCAGACGAAGCCTCTGCCAAGCCGAACAAATAAGGGCCGACAAATCCACCAATCAAGCCGATGGTATTGATAAACGCAAGACCGGCTGCGGCTTGGATGCCCTGTACGCGTTTCATCGCAACGGCCCAATAGAGAGGCAAAATTCCGCCACCAAAGAACGCCGTCAGAATAAAAAGAGCAACCTTGCCGACATGCTGTGTCGTGAGGATTAACGCCAGTGTACTGACGGCGAATCCCGCTGTTGCCAAGCCGAGTGACCATGCATCATGACCGAAGCGGCGATGGAGTCTTGGCAAAGTCAGTACACCCAGCAAGACGCCGACACCGATGCTGCTGGCTAGCAGACCAATCAAAAACGGCTGTTTAATCTGCATTTGCGCAATGATAGAAGGGGTGAAAAATACCAGCCCTAAAAAAGCCACCTGATTAAAGAAGTAGATGCAGCCGATCAAAATCGTCGTTGGATTTTTCAACGCCAAGCGCCAGTGTTTTGCGTAACCGTGTGCGTGCTTTTCCGGATTGGCATTTTTCTCCAGAATATTAGCCTCGGCTGTGGTCAGCCAACCCGCATCGCTCGGACGCTCAGGCAGCTTAAACCACAGAAATATGCCCACGAAAATAGTCGGCAAGCCTTCCAGTAAAAATAGCCATTGCCATCCGTGCAGGCCGCCAATTCCATCCATTTGCATCAACGCACCGCCCAGTGGATTACCAATCGCTAATGCCAGTGCTGGCGCGATGTAAATCCAACCGACCACAACGCCTCTGTCTTTTGGCGCAAACCATAATGTCACCATGTACATCAGGGCAGGGAATAAGCCCGCTTCAGCGACGCCTAATAAAATACGCAGCGCATAAAAAGAATACTCGCCCTGAATAAACATCATCGAAGCTGAAATCGCGCCCCAAGTCACTGCGATTCTGGAAATCCAGCGACGAGGTCCAACCCGATATGCCATCAAATTACTGGGTACATCAAGCAATGCATAGGCCAGAAAAAAGATGCCCGCACCGATACCATAGGACCCAGCACTAATGCCCAAATCAATAGCGAGATGCGCTTTCGCAAGGGAGACGTTGGTACGATCTAAAAAGGACATAAAGTAAATCGCACACATCATCGGAATCAGCCTTGCCATGGCCTTACCGGTAGCCTGCTGGTGCGCCAGATCGAAATCGTTTTTCATTATTTTGTCTCCGTGAATATAAGGGTATTTTTTTATAGTTGTTCAACAGCACTACAGGGAATCAATATGCAAAGAAACTTAATCCTGTGATGCAGCTCTTGCCAGTTCCGTATATTTCTTGGTCTGCGCAAACGCGTTCGGCAATGACCGCGCATTTGCCAGGCTGGCCATCTGCTCAAAGCGGGCGGTGAGCTGTTCTGGTGTGCGCGCATCCGGCGGCAAATAGATGCCGTCGCTCTCGACGACATGGACCACAGCGTAGGCACCGGCACCGGCGCTGAGGATGACTCTGGAAGGTGCATCTTCACTGGTCAAAAACAGCATCGCCGGACTCACCGATTCTGGTGTGGCTAACGCCAGGACTTCGGGCGTAAACAACCCCTCGGTCATGGCCGTTGCCGCGGTCGGAACTAAGACATTGATCCGGATATCATTTCTGGCTCCTTCGATATGTAGCACGTTCATCAGTCCCACCATCGCAGCCTTTGCCGCGCCATAGTTTGCCTGTCCAAAATTACCAAACAGACCGGAGCCGGACGACGTCAGCAAGATGCGTCCATAGTTCTGGTCGCGCATGATTTGCCAGACTGCTTTCGTACAATGAGCAGCACCGCCCAGATGCACCTTGACCACCAAATCGAAATCGTCCATGTCCATCTTGGCAAACGATTTATCGCGAAGAATGCCAGCGTTGTTGACCAACACATCAACGCGACCCCAGGCTGCCATGACCTCGGCCATCATTTTCCGGACTTGCTCGACATCACTGACGTCCGCACCTGAGGCCATCGCGATGCCTCCGTGACGATGGATTTCTTCGACCACGGCAATCGTACTTTCTGAGGGCTTTCCATCTGCGCCCAGATCGCTCACAACAACTCGCGCACCGCGCGCAGCAAGGGCCAATGCATGGCTGCGACCTAAACCGTTGGCAGCGCCGGTGACGATGGCGACACGATTATTGAAGCTAATCATTTGATCCTTTACAGTTTAAAAACGATGAAGACAGCACAGCTTGAGGACTCACGGAAGAACCGCGAAGAACGCAACTTACGGCTGGAGTATAGGAGGGGATTGAACCCGCAGAGGTAGCACATCAAGCCAACAACATGGCTTATCGTGCCAAATCGCTATGGTGTTTTTTAGTGGGGTACGTAAAAATGAACAGTGAAGATAGCTGTCGGATGGATGGGCAATCCGGATTCGGATGCCGATTTAACTGCTCAGGCGCAACAGAACGCTATTCCTCAGCAACACTCCTGTATGCACGAGGAGTAACCCCCGTCCACAGTCGAAAAGCGCGGTAAAAAGATGATGGATCTTCAAAGCCGAGATCGTGGGCAATTTGCGCCACCGTATCTTTAGAGTGCGCAAGGCGATCGATGGCAATATCACGCCGCAAATCATCCTTGATCTCTTGAAAAGTCTGGCCTTCGTTAGCCAGACGCCGCGCCATGGTCCTGACCGACACGCGCAGTGCGCAGGCCACCTCGGCTAACGTCGGTGTGCTCGGATTGGTGTCAAGCAGGTATTGCCATACTTCGCTGCGCGCCGGATGGGCGCTGACAGCCGGATGGAGCCAGTCTCTGGGTTGATGCGCCAAAAAAGAACGCATCTCCGGCTCGTTGCGCTGTACTTTGATGTCGAGCAATGCGGCTTCAAACACCATCTGCGCCTTAGTCTGATCAAAATACAATTTGCAAGGAAAAAGCAAACTCAAGTCATCAAGGTAGTGCGGTTTGGGAGCCGTAAAATCGACTCTCACGAGAGGAAGATTGCGCCCGATCAACCATGAAGCCAGGCCATGAAACACCTTCAGATTGAACTCAATGGCCATCGGATTGAATCGCCGCGTAGTTCCATATTCCTCGACCGTTAATGTACAAAATATCGATCCACGCGTTAATCGCAGTTCGTAGTCGTCGTTGATCAGTCTCGAAAAGCGGCTGTAGCGATAAATCGCCGCGCCAATAGTGGGAGCCGACATCATTGCCATGAGGGCATACTTCATCGCCCCGACAGGCACCCGGCGCGACAACAGCCCGGGATCGATTCGTGCTCGATGAACCGGGCGCTTAGAGAAGCTATCACCGACTGCC
>NZ_JBRIIQ010000062.1:0-24884 GCF_052976905.1 Glaciimonas sp. GG7
GCAGTCGGTGATAGCTTCTCTAAGCGCCCGGTTCATCGAGCACGAATCGATGTTGCCATTGCGCGAACTCGCTACGTAGCGCGGTGTCATTGGCACTGTGATCTGATAACACAGGTAATAATGCCGCTTGGGGAAACCTCTGGTGGCTGGTGTATATCGAGGCAATTGCGATGTCCAATTGTGCCGGCGTGTGGGCATGCCACCAGATCGCATTTGAATTTTCTATGACATATCCTTTCGACCCATTTCCTGAAAATAAGGCCGATGCGTGCGGGCCGATTACGATAATTACTGGTATAGAGGCTGACAATTCTCTGATATTCAATTTTGGCTTGCTCAAGTTTTGAGCCGTCTGGAGCCAACTTTTAGCTTTCAGAATACTAAAGAAAAGTGCAGACAGGATCAGGCACTGTACTGACCATGTCAGTGGAAGAAAAAAAATAACCAAAGCAACGACCAATAATGCTGATGATAGTAATAGAGTGGAACGTGAGTAAACATAGCGCATGTTTAATCCTTTTTCTTTACGGACGATATGACTACCATCATTGACAATGACTCGAATAAGCGGTTGGTGTTACTTTCCAACTGTTGATTAAGCGCACACCATAACAACAGACTGAACACTAATCCTAATGCGGTTAAATGCAATCGTGACATAGGGAAAACGGGTGACTGTTTTGTTAATGCCTTAGCTTTTGAGGTATAAGAATGCTTTATTTGTCGATCCGCGCAACGAACGAGTCTGGTAATCAATCGTTGGCGTTCTGCGTCAGATGCTTCAGAGCAATATCTGCCGAAGCCAAGGCCAAGCACTGTGTCATAAAGTGCGATTCTTTCCGGCAATGGGGCAGCTTGTTGAAGCAGCATTTCAATACGTTTAAAGATAATGTTGCCCGCTTTGTTGCTGTTAAAAAAATGCATTTCCAGGGATTTATTTTTCCATTCACATCGCTGTACTTCGGATAAATAGTGCTGAACCGTATCGTCAAGGAGAGCACACTGTGCATAAATAACCTCGTTAATAATTGCTTGATCATAGTCAGCCTCTCCCATTTTGTTGCGGAGTTGTTCGATCAAGCTTGCGCAACGTGCACGCCATTTATAGTGGGAAATAGTTTCAAAATGTTGTGGCAATAATGTTATCTGGAGTGCCGTATCGAGTAGCAGGGAGCGTAACGAATGGCTAGAATGAGAGAAAATCATAGTGTGAGTATTCCTATATTTTGCATTCGTAACAATCCATGGTTATTTCAATTTTTCTGTTTCATTACTCGTCTGTTTCATCCCATTTCACGAGTAAGTCAGCTGGAATAATGTGCGCCAGTTCTGAAAATCTTTTTCCAACCATGCGCTCTCCCTGGCGCAACACAATGATGACTGGACTACTTGGTTCATTCTGTTCAAACCATTGGCGTACTTCTTGTAATGTTGCAAGTGCCGTCCAGCGATCCATACGTTCTTGATTTGCGGTATTTACCGACGTTGTATGATCGGTGTTGAGGTCCCCTTGTGCGCTGGGATCGAGGTGTGCTGAGATTTTCGATTTGGTGACAACCTGTAGTAGCGTGTCTTCTCTTGTTTCTCCCGAGTAATTAGTGTCACTCTGGTTAATCGCGAATTGAAACGGTTGTAGTAATCCGAGTAATACGTGCAAATCGGGGGCCTCTGCTCCGAGTACGATATCGATGCTCATGACAATTTCTTCGACCAGTTTCTGTGCTTCGGATAATGCAATGAAGTGTCTGTTACGCTTACTTGATAACTCCTTGAGTAAACGGCTGATTACTTCAGGAGCTAGCGCATCCTTTGGACGCGGGAACGAAAATGAACGCTCAAGATCGCGTAATTGCAATTCCAACCCTGCAGATTTTGGTAATGTAATATTACGCAGGTCGGCCAATATTCCACTATGTTCAGCTAGTCCGGCCAATGCATTGGCGCGGGTAACTGGATCGTGTTGACCTTCATAATGAAGGGAGGGATGAATCTGATTGGGATAATGTTCCAGCATGGTTTTCAGCAATGTAAGACCATCACGCAGCCCTTCCGCCCCATCTTGGCGAATACGGCTACGTATGAAAAAAATGATAAGTCGTATATCCTTAGTTCGTAGCAGTAATGCTTTACAACTACGTTCGATTTCAGGCCAGTTCACCGGTTCAGGCGTACCAATAAAATCCCCGTATTGTGTCTCCGATTTCTGTGCGGTCGCCGATTGGAGAATGACAAATGCTGGATCGTATTCCAGATTAGGACCGCAAGGTAGTTCGGCACAAATAGGTGCTAGTAGTTCGGCGTAACGAAATGAGGATGTTGGAGGTGTTTTTTCAGAGAGGTGCATGATCTAACTAGTATCAAGTGGGAGTATTGTATTGTTCCGGATTAAATACCATACCAATAATCATATGGCTGTCTGGAGATTCGCCCAGCCAAGTCGAATAGCCGAGTTTTTGTGCGTCATCGGCACGTGCTGAAGGAGCTTCGCTGCGCTTCACCAATAATTTCACATCCCAAGCATATTCATAACCAACAAAAGCGCGTACCCATTCGACTAGCACCTTTAAGTCATGCCCTTGTGGTGTAAAGCGTAGATATTGATTCAGTTTGAGCGGTCCTATAACCAGACGAAATTTGTGTTGACGATCTGCGATCGAACTGCCCAGCAACGCCCCTTCACTCAAGACAGATGCTCGGCCAGGAATGCCTAACAGACTGTAGTCGGCTACGTCGACGTTGATCCAGTGAGGTATATATTCTTCAACAATGACCGGTACACCAAAATAGTAGGAAAGGGTTGCGGAGACACCATCCGGATTACGAGCTTCGCGAACTAGGTGGGCAGAGCTGGCCAGACGCGCATGCACCGGTAGGGAAGAGTGCTCGACTTCTTTTGGAATTACTCCGGTCAGACTACCGACATATAGTGAGAAAGTTTCGTCGTCTTGTCGATCAAGAGATACCGTGGCTTGTGATGAGGCCCAGGCGCGATATAGCAGGGATAATGCACGGTGGTGAAACAGGTTTGCAAAATTAACTAAGGTATGGTCGTGATGTCCAACAGAACG
The DNA here is from genome assembly GCF_052976905.1 of Glaciimonas sp. GG7. NCBI lineage: Bacteria > Pseudomonadati > Pseudomonadota > Betaproteobacteria > Burkholderiales > Oxalobacteraceae > Glaciimonas > Glaciimonas sp. GG7. The sequence goes on from NZ_JBRIIQ010000062.1 coordinate 3,069, forward strand.
GGCATAGGCCAGTTCTGTTAAGTGTAATGGTAATGGCCCTTGCGAACCCCATAGACCAAGGCTGAATAAATGAATATCCAGTTTGCCGTCACGTATTTCGATTGATGAAATTTCACGTGGTGCAAACGCCATCGTTGGTTGTTGACCAAGCCGATATAGTTCTTCCTGCGGCAGATTCGCATTACCAGGTAGAGGTGTCAGCGGATTACGTGCGGAAACTGCGCGTAATAAATTTAAAAAACTGGCATTCCATGGAGCGGAAGTATCGAACCATGCATGTAGCAATTCGGGTTTGATTGTGTTGTTGATCTTTACCTTTGCGGTCATACAGTCCCTCGACCGCCCATGCGTGCTGGCCAGCGTGAAATCAGACCGCGTTGCGTCGAACGCAGTTCGGTCTCCGTAAATACATTGATGGCGACGTGACGGGCTAGATACTGTTCCAGTATGACGCCAAATAAATACGGACTAATGCCAGAAAATCCAGTTTCGTCTACTGTCAGGCTGCAACGTACGCCGCGGCCATATACCAGTAGGCCGTTACCTGGTAAACGGCTTACCACGGGTTCTGTTTTGGTACCAATCAAACTATCAATCTGAACATTTTTTTCACGTTCGCCCGGCTCCACAAACAGGCGCAACATATTGCGTAGTGCTTGGCCGCCAGCAGCATGATCGAGATCGGATAACGGCAAGTAGTTGAAACTTAACTGACGAATTAGACGCCAAGCAGTTTGTTCTTGAGCAAACGGTGCACGTGCCGCGCTGGGCGAGTGAGTCAGACTGATGCCATCAACCGGAATAGACTCGGCCATGCTTAGATCGTTGATGCCATTTTTTGGAATCAGGCGTGGTAAATCGCGATTAGTTACCAACGTTTCAACCGATAAATAACGTATATCGTCCGAGTAAGGGGCTTCAGCCTGATCTACTAATGATATGAAGACTTCAGTACCGATGTACGAGGAGCTGGTATCGTGCTGACGAGTAGTTGTGGATGTTAGCCGTTGTTCACGTCGGGCAGAGAAGTAGCGCCCATTGTTGCCGGAGTCGCTGTGTAGGGTTTGGTAAAGTGGATTGAATACTACCTCATCAATATTGTTACTTTGTTGACCAAATACGCGTGACACTGAAAAAACTTCATAATCGAGGGGGCGGCTGCGGTCGGGAATTAAATGAAAATCGGTCAGACTACGATTGACTTCGATACGCTCAGTACGCTTTGGAAATAGGTTGACGATAGGTGTACAGAACAGTTGGAAGCGCGATGCGTCTACATGGGCGACTAGATCGACAGGTAACCTGTCCAATAAAATGATAATTTCCACTTCATTGCTGTTGATGCGCGATAAACCCGGTGCTAATTGGGTTATCGCGAAAAAATAGAAACGATTACGGCAGGCGAAGTATTCGTGTAACAGGTTGTGGCCATGGAAGGTATTCCAAGATAAAGGTAACAACCCTTGGTCTGGTTGCAAACCCTCAAATTCAACTGACTGTTTCATGACTACATGACCCTCTCCTCGTGCAGCACCATGCATACGGACTACCGATCCGATGCTACCTGCGTGCACCATTTCGAACAGATGTGATGCAATGCGTTCATCACCGCCAATAAATATGGGCAATCGGTCCAATTCTTTTAGTTGAGAAAATTTTATTTCTCCGATAGTGCGCAATCGTAAGCGTAGCGCGCCGCGTAACTTTATATGTGGCAGCAGGTGAGGATCTATCTCAGGAATATCTGGTGGAGCTGAGGTTAATTTTGCTTCGATAATTTCTATTGGCCACAAGGTCACATCCTGGCCGCTGCGGAACTCACAAGCAGTTTGTTCTCCGGGGGAAATAGTTGCTTTCAATACGCTGTTACGTGCGACTTTAAAACCTGTTGTGACATCGCCTTCTTTCAAACTCGGTTGCAGTCGTGCCACTGCCATAGATGGGGTCGGCGCTCCATAGTTGGGATAGACGACTTCGAGCAGGCGTTGGGTAAAACGGGGAAATTCAGCATCTAGCTTGAGTTGAATGCGTGCCGATAGAAAGCAGAAAGATTCGATTAATCTTTCAACATATGGATCGGCAATTGCAATCCCTTGCATTCCTAATCTGCTGGCAATTTTTGGATGTTGAGCAGAAAATTCAGCTGACATTTCGCGCATATAGGTTAGTTCGCGACTGTAGTATTCAAGAAACTTTGGATGCATTAAAACTCTCAGGCGAAATATTTTCTAGATGGGTGTGTGCGGCAAGAAGTACAACAACATATTTTAATAATTGCAAAGAAGATGACTATATCGGATGCAAAATTATTGCAGATGCTTCTAGGTCAAATGCGCTCTTTATTCGAAATTCGAGAGGATAGGGCGACCAGTGAATTAATCCATGTAGTTCAAATAATAATACGTTGTAGTTATCATTTTTGTCGTCGTTATTAGGTATTACCAGCAATGACTCTGGCATAACCCGTGGCTCAAAATCTAAAATTGCTTTGCGTATTATTACTTCTACTTTGTTCCAATTCCGATCTGCGATGTAACCACCGGAGAGTGGTGGGAGGCCATAATTTAGGACCGAACTAGCAACACCATCAATCATGGTAATGTCAAGCTCGCCACTAAGATTGATGGTATTCAACAATAGACTTAAATCGCGCTTGATAGCATTGTGCATTGCTTGGACATCAAATATATATTCATCCGATTTTTCGGTATAAAGGTTCGATGAGTGATCTTGTAGACGATCAATCAGTGTAGGAAGATAGGCGTGCTCATATCGATTTTTAGTACGACTCATTCATTCCTCTTTTATTTTAATTGTGTGTTTTCCGCGAGACGATGCGTAATTATTGATGTTCCACATATCGTACTTACCCTGATTAGGAGATATCGCTAGTAGTACTAAAAATATAAAAATAGCTGTCTAAACTTATCATGTGGTGTTCGCGTTGGATCAGTCCCTGCGGTTGAACTTTTTGGGTGGTGACTTCATCATGTGCCAATAGCAGTAGTATTTCATGGGGCTGTTCTTTGACAAGCAGTACGTCCGCATCGAATTGATCCATATCGGCAATAAGAACATTGATTGCTAGACTTTTTTTGAGCAGATCATTGGACGACGAATCCTTTAAAAAATTTTTATAATAATTAGAAAAAGTATTTTCTGATAACTGATTGCATTTGAGTTTTCTTTGGATAAACCGACTAAACGAAATGTCTTGGGAATGGTTTTTTATTGCGTACTGATATTCGATTGCTAGTGCCGTCAGTGGTTGATTGTCGATATATTTTTCGGGTAATTTAAGCTGGTTGTTTGTGTTTCTCCGTGTGGCAAAAGTGTTGCTGGAAATTGGGATTATAGATATTTTGCCGTCATTCATTCGGGCCGAAACTGTATTGGATTGATTTTTTTTTATTAAAGTATTTCGGTAGATATAAATACCCATATTTTTTAATTTTCTACTCAATCTTGACACAGTAAATAATGACAATGTTGTATTTTTAACCATGAAAATTTTAATGTCATTAAAAATTGATATGCACATTATTCTTGCCAATGATTTCAACGCGCGACGAAACATGTCAACAATCATTCTAATACTATCCATTATTTGTAATCGTCTAATATAAAAACAACTAAATAGTAAGAAGTTTTATATCTCTCAGACAGATGAATTTTCAAAATTTATAAACTGTTTTATAAGTCACTATATTTTTTGCCGTTCAAAGGTAGGGGTAATTATGACGAATGTGATTGGGCGATGGTGTAAGAACTTTCTGAAAGTGGATTTCATTTTTAAATTTGGCTTGTGTGATAGCGACTGATGAAATTTTTAATTTGTGAGAGCTGTTAAGTTATCAATTTGTGATTGGTAATTTTCTTGTTTTCGACGAAAAAATTCACGATTAGGTGATGTGCATTATCAGACAGTTCTTGTTCTGGAAATCATGTGGCATGTGTAGTATGTTCGAAGCCAGACAGCTCGGGAAAAAGTATGAGAAAGGACCTTAATTTCCTCTCCGTCTTCAACTGAAATTGACTGTAATTAATTAATTATTTATTTATTTATGACTATTTATCGCTAGGCGATTTTCGGAAAAATTGATATAACTCTTTTTAAAAATATTAAAAGTGCAACTGCTTATTGCAAGCTACGAAGTAATCCCTATGTAGAACTTGTACATTGGCTATATCCATTTTTTGGATGATGATTCTGACTTTAAAAGATGTATTCGGCATTTCAAAATTGATATTAAAGCGCTGAATATTAGCTTCGAAAAGACGCTTAATTGTTTGTCCTTTTGCGCCAATTTAATTAGCGATTTTTCTTGTCATATCGAAACCGCGATTGAGCGCACTTGGATTCATGCATCTCTGGAACTCGGCGATTCCAATATACGTAGCGGTCACTTGTTACTGGCACTATTATCAACACCAGAATTACGTCTAGTGTTGCTCAATATTCTTTCTGATTTTTAAAAAAATATCTATTGATCAATTGGCGAATGTTCTTCCAGTTATTACGAAAGGATCAATCGAAAGTCGAGAGGTGGATTTTTACAGAAGTACGTTACCGGGTGTGATTCTAGGTGAAAGCAGTGGCGCAATACTGGATAACCATTTTAAAAAAATCATATTTGACCCGTTATTGTTCGGACCTTACTTTACTAGTATGCGAAGGAAAAATAGAACCTGTGATTGGTCGCGAGAGTGAGATTCGAAAGATGATAGATATTCTTTTGCGACGGCGGCAGAATAATCCGATCTTGACGGGAGAGGCGGGTGTCGCAAAAACGGCTGTGGTTGAAGGTTTGGCGTCGGCTATTGTGAACGGCTAAGTGCCGCCAGTGCTAGCCAATGTGCGTCTATTGTCGCTTGACGTCGGTACGTTGCTGGCTGGAGCAAGTCTAAAAGTTGAATTTGAGTTACGTCTAAAAGGAGTGTTGGAAAAGGGGCGTACTTCTTCTCAGCAGGTGGTCCTGTTCGTCGACGAAGTCCATATGCTTATCGGAGCCGGTGGCACAGTCGATACGGGTGATGCCGCCAACTTGCTAAAGCCTGCTCTGGCACGTGGTCTTCTGCGCACCATCAGAGTAACTACGTGGGGAGAATATAAGCGTTATATAGAAAAAGATTCCACTCTAGCTCGCCGCTTTCAAGTACTACAAATACAGGAGCCCGAAGTAGCTAGTGTTATTACGATGGTGCGCAGTTTAGTAAATACATTGGAAAAACATCACGGTGTCTTGATTTTGGACGATGCAATTTCTGCTGCTGTTAAATTTTTACATCGCCATATTCCAGCGCGACAATTACCGGATAAGGCAATCAGTCTGTCAGATACTGCTTGTGCAAGGGTTGCTTTTGGTTTGCATGCGCCACCAGCGCTGATACAAACGTTGCGCTTCCAATTGAGTACGTCTTAGGTCGAACTGAATATGCTAGAAAAAGAACATCACCTAGGGAAAAAGACTGAGGAAAAAGCGAATGTATTACGCTTCAATTTCACTGATTTCGATCAGAAAATATATGATTATAAAAAAACTAGAAGGCGGAAAATTCTTGATAAGCCAAGTGCTGAAAATGCGAGAAATAATGACCCAGATGAATTCTAATAATTAAAATTCGAATTCTTCAATCGTTTTTGATAAAACAGTAGATCAAAAACAAACTACGCAATATCTAATTTTCAGTACCAGAGAAGGCGAAATAGTTGATGAAGTTATTCAAGCCAAAGAAACGATTAATAAAAAAATTTTAATCAAACTGGAAAATGAGCTTGCTGAACTTCAACAAGCTGCACCTCTTGTTCAAGCCGAGGTAAACGAATCTGTCGTCGCAGCGATCGTCGCTGAGTGGACAGAAATTCCTGCTGGGTGCATGCTAAAACACGAAATCGATGCGGTCTTAGATTTGCCTAGTCAACTGGCGCAACGTGTCATTGGTCAGTCTTCCACAATCGCGTTGGTAAGCGAACAAATTCAGATTGCCCGTGCTAATTCGAAGGATCCTGGCAAACCTACTAGTGTTTTTATCCTGATTGTTCCTTCATGCGTAGGTAAGACCGCACTCGCAATTGCTGAGATTCTTTACGGTGGAGAGCAAAATATGATCACCATTAATATGAGTGAATATCAGGAAACACATACTGTATCGTCATTAAAAGGTGTGCCTCCTGAATATGTCGGTTATGGAGAGGGAGGCGTATTGACTGAGGCAGTCCGCTGTCGGCCCTATAGTGTTATTTTTTCGATGAGATTGAGAAAGTGCATTCAGACGTACATCAAATTTTTTATCAAGTATTCGATAAGGGCTGGATGGAGAATGGCGAAGGTCGCTACATCGATTTCAAAAACACGATATTGATTTTGACCAGTAATGTTGGCGGTGATGTACTTGCCAATCTTGGTGAAGATTTAGAGCGTGCGACGCACATTGAGGTATCACACGATGGCGTACAGCCGGAACTTTTGAAAGTTTTTCCGGTTGCATTCGTTGGTCGCGTTTGTGTCGTGCTATATCTCCCATTGCCCGAACGCAGAAACCGGTGCGCTTATACCAATCATTTTTATCGAGCAACGGATATTGTCTGGCATTAATCGATGCTGGTTGTCTTCGCAAGGTGGAGCCCAGTCTATCAAGCGTATTAGGATCGAGGTAAAGGGCGATATATTTCTCTATGATCTGGAGTTCTAATAATTCGGTTTCGGCGTTGCGTGGCCGTTCATCGCGGCCAACACAAGGTCAAATATTTTTCCTGTATATGTCAGTTCTTTGCCATGACGTTTGCGCAATTGACTTATCGGGAGTGACTGCGCGACATTGAAGACAATTTGCGCGCACAAGCCCATCGGTTGTATCACATGGGCTTTCGATGCTCGACAATTTATTGCAATAAATTGGCCAACGTGAATACGACACGGCCGTAGAGAATATACGCCGATCTTGCACAGCATCTGATGACGATGGCATGCCCTCGTATGCCAACGAACTTAGATGCGACACTATATACGTTCGACTCCACAACGATTGACCTGTGTTTACGGTGTATCCGTGGGCGCTGTTTCGATCTGCAAGAGCAGCAATCAAATTGCATGCCTTGCTCGATCTATCACTAGCTTCATTCACATCACTGACGGTAATATCCACGAACTCAACATTCTCGTAATAGAGCTGTGCGCGTATTACCTGATTGATCGTGGCTATCTGAATTTCGCACGACTCCGCAAGCTCCATACGATGAATGCCTTCTTCGTTACACGTGCCAAAATCAATACGAAGTTTAAGCGACGATATTCCTATCCTGTCAATCGAACCAAGAGCAACGTCGTGAGTGAACAAAACGACACATTTTTCTATTCCAGTAACGACTATCACGCGAGGCTGGAGCGTGTCGTGGTCAGGGACGAGGCTGAAAAACGCAATACCTTCCTGACCAATAATTTCTTCCTCAAATCAGAAATGATTACGGCACGTTACAAGCAACACTGATAAGTCAAATTATTTTTCAAATAGATCAAGATATTTTTTCTATTAATTTTTTTGGAAGATATGCATAAATTAACGGCTTCCATCCCTCAAGGAAAAATAAATATGGAAAGTGGGAAAATTCAGTTCACTTTTTTATGACGAACGTCAGGGCACTACTGATGAAAAATTTATTTATATTTTCTTGTGATTTTAAGATGGTTCTTATACGTAACGAAAAGTTGGACACTTAAAATTGAGCTGAACGAAAATTTTACTTTTTATCTTCAAATTTAACTATTTATTCGAGGTCCTATGTCTATATCTAATAGTTCACAAAAATTTATTGCGCGTAATCGCGCTCCGCGCGTTCAAATCGAATATGACGTTGAAATTTATGGTTCGGAGAAAAAAGTTGAGTTGCCATTTGTTATGGGCGTTTTAGCCGACTTGTCAGGGAAACCGTTTGAAGAATTGCCACCAGTTGGCGAGCGACAATTTTTAAACATAGATATCGATAATTTCGATGAACGTATGAAAGCGATGAAACCACGCGTTGCGCTCTCAGTACCGAATACTTTGTCTGATGGCGGACAACTATTGATCGATATTACTTTCGAAAATATAGAAGATTTTTCGCCAGCGGCTATCGCAAAGAATGTTTCTGCATTGTCGAAACTACTGGATGCTCGAACACAATTAGCTAATTTACAAACTTATATGGATGGAAAATCAGGTGCTGAGAGCCTCATTACTAGTGTCCTGAAAGATCCGACATTGCTCAATGTACTGGCAAAATTACCTAAGCCAAAATGTGAAAGCGCATTCCTTGATGTGCCGAATAGTGCTCAGTAAGGTCGACGTTCTGGATTACCGATTACTACTTAGTCCAAAGAGGAAAATATGGCTGTGCGTGAAACACAAGATCGCCCCGTTGAAAATACTGCTGTGTTACAAAGCGAATTTAATGTTTTGCTTTGTAGAGAATTTAAACCAAAGTCAGAACAAGCGCGTGAAGCCGTTGAACGGGCTGTTAAGACACTCGCTGAGCAGGCATTAGCTAATGCAATTACGATGAGCGATGATGCTTATAAAAACATTGAAGCCATCATCGCGGAAATAGACCATAAATTATCTGAGCAAATTAATCTTATTTTGCATCATTCGGAATTTCAGCAGCTAGAAAGTGCATGGCGTGGTCTACATCATCTTGTCACCAATACTGAAACTGATGAAAATCTAAAGATTCGCTTTATGGACGTTTCAAAGGAAGAACTTCGTCGTACTATGAAACGCTATAAAGGTGTAGCTTGGGATCAAAGCCCATTCTTTAAGCAAATATACGAGCAAGAATATGGTCAGTTAGGCGGCGAACCGTATGGTTGTCTGGTTGCCGATTATTATTTCGACCATACCCCACCAGACGTTGATCTCTTAGCTTCAATTGCGAAAGTTTCCGCAGCATCGCACTCACCATTTATTACTGGTACATCACCTTCCGTGTTGCAAATGGATTCTTGGCAAGAGTTAGCCAATCCACGAGATATCAACAAAATATTCACTCAGAATCTGGAATATGCGTCCTGGAATGCGTTACGAAATTCGGAAGATGCTCGTTATATTGGTATGACTATGCCCCGTTTTTTAGCGCGTCTACCGTATGGCATTAATACCAATCCCGTTGATGAATTTAATTTCGAAGAAAATACAGATGGTGCTGATCATCGCAAATATGTCTGGTCGAATGCCGCCTATGCAATGGCCGTCAACATCAATCGGTCATTTAAACGTTATGGATGGTGCACGCTTATTCGTGGAGTGGAAAGTGGCGGTGTGGTTGAAAGTCTGCCATGCCACACTTTTCCTACTGACGATGGTGGTATCGATATTAAGTGCCCTACTGAAATCGCAATTTCAGACCGCCGAGAGGCTGAATTGGCAAAGAATGGTTTTATTCCACTGATTCATAGAAAGAACACTAATTACGCTGCATTCATAGGCGCTCAGTCGTTGCAAAAGCCAGTGGAGTATTACGATGTCGATGCGACTGCTAACGCCAATCTTTCTGTACGTTTGCCATATTTATTTGCCTGCTCACGCTTCGCACATTATTTGAAATGTATCGTCCGCGACAAAATCGGTTCGTTTAAAGAGCGTGAAGAGATGCAGCAATGGCTGAACGGTTGGGTAATGAACTATGTCGATGCTGATCCGGCTAATTCGTCCCAGGAAACTAAGGCACGTCGTCCCTTGGCTGCCGCTGAAGTGGTTGTGGAAGACGTAGAGGGTAACCCTGGTTATTACCAAGCTAAGTTTTTCTTACGTCCACATTTTCAATTAGAAGGTTTAACCGTTTCCTTGCGTCTTGTCGCTAAGCTACCCTTAGTTAAGGATGCTGCATAAATTAGGGGTACTTAAAGGTCCTTGAAATATAAAAAAGTAGTGGTTTGAAAACGTGTAAAAACTTATTTCAAAACGAGTAGCATCGCAATAATCATACATAAGGAGTAATACGCATGGCGCAAGATATGTTTCTTAACATCCGAGGTATTGATGGGGAGTCGGACGATCAAACGCACAAAGCTGAAATTGAATTACTGAGTTGGTCCTGGAGTATTTCACAACAATCTAATATGCATGCGGGTTCCGGTGGCGGTGCCGGTAAGGCGACTGTAGACGATTTGGAATTCGAACATTTTATTGATCGTGCCAGTCCTAATTTAATCCAGTACTGCCTCAGCGGTAAGCATATTGATGAAGCAGTGCTTGTAGTACGTAAAGCTGGTGGTAATCCACTGGAGTATCTGAAACTCACAATGAATAACGTTTTAGTGACGGGCGTTTCCCCCTACGGAAGTAGCATTGACGAAGCTCGCCCGAAGGAAAAAGTACGTCTGTCGTTTTCTAGATTGAAGCATGAATATGTTGTCCAGAATGCGGAGGGAGGAAGTGGTGGGGCAATCACAGCAACCTTCGATATCAAAAAGAACGTGGCCTGATTTATCTGCGATTTTCTGTCAAATGGAGTAGTTGAAATTACGGTCTTATTAGTTCCGTCGGTATATGCCGACGGATTTTCTGCGAAAAGTTTGAATTTTTTAACATGATGGTCTTTCGCTTTAATCACGCATATACATTCCTTATAAATGCATTCAGATTCGTTCTCAAAGCTTTATTTTCAACATATTACATTTAAGTATTTTTGCGTTCTATTTATGACGGCAATTCTAACTGCCTGTGTTAGTGCACCCTCAGTAAAAGAGCAAACTAAATTAGATTTGCATATAGAGGTCAGTTGTGACGTTAATCTTGATAACCAGGGTAGAGCGGCTCCAATTGTGTTGAGGTTATATGAATTTAAGTCAACGACAAACTTTGATGCATCCGATTTTTTCTCCTTACAAACCGATGGAAAAAATGTGTTGGGGGCAGACGCACTCGTGACTGATGAGTTTATTTTGCGACCAGGTAATAAGCAGGTTATTCGTAGAAAAACTCATCCTGAAACTATCTTGATTGGTGTATTGGCAGGATTTCGAGATATCGGGAAATCTATCTGGCGCTCTACTTATGCATTGAAAGTTACGCCAGACGCTAGTTGGTATCGCGCTGTAATTCCATTGAAAAAAGAGAACTTGAAAGTGTTTCTCGATCAGCAAACTATTTCGATCACAGAATTGGACTAAACATGAGTTGGTATAACAAGGTGGTGTGGAGCGAGGGATTATTTTTACGCCCGCAATTGTTTCAGCAGCAGGAGCGTTATTTGGAACACTTTGCTCATAAACGGGCGGCATCATTGAGTCCGTTTTTTTGGGGATTTAATGAGTACGAGATTGATCGCGAGACTTTGTCTTTCGGTAAATTAGTGCTTAAAAGTGGATCTGGAATTTTTCCCGATGGGACGCCATTCGACGTACCTGGCTATACACCTCCGCCACAACCGATGACGATTATTCCTGAACATCAGAATCAAATTATCTATCTTGCTGTTCCGCTATCCTTGCCAAATACTGAAGAAACTGCATTCGATGAGCAGACTGGATCATCCGCGCGCTACATCGCATTCGACAATGAGCTGCGCGATAGTAACGCTATTGGGCAAGGGCCAAAACCGGTTCAGTTATCACATTTACGTTTGCGTCTCTTACCTGAAAAAGAGTTAACACAGTCGTGGATTGGCATTGCATTAACGCGCATTAAATATCTTCAGGCAGATGGTGCTGTTACTTTGCACGTCAACGATCATATTCCGCCTGTAACTTGTTATGGCGCAAATAATTTATTAAGTGAATGGGTATTGCAATTGCATGGGTTATCGAAGTTACGGGCTGATGCGCTAGCCGCGCGTTTGTCGGGTAGCGATGGCAAGGCCAGTGCAGCAGCGGAAGTTTCTGAATATCTGTTGTTGCAAGTGTTAAATCGTTATGAGCCACTGTTGGATCATATACGTCAAATTAGTGAAACCTCACCGGTGGAGCTATACCGACAACTGACTATGTTGGCTGGTGAGTTGTCAACTTTCGTGCGTCCACAGAGCCGCCGACCGATGACTGCTCCTGGTTACGATCATAAGAGTCTTTACGGAAGCATTAAACCGTTGGTAGATGATATTCACCATTTGTTAAATCAAGTTCTGGTACGAGGTGCACAGTCGATTTCCTTGACAGAGCAGGCGCACGGAATTCATACCGCTGCAATGTTGCCCAATGAGTTGGCTGATTATGCAAGTTTGGTACTAGCAGTTAGTGCTCAAATGCCGGCGGATGTCCTGAGTCAAAAATTCGTAGCACAAACAAAGATCAGTCCACCTCAACGATTGCAAGAACTGATTAGGTCGCATTTGCCAGGTCTGATACTCAATGCATTACCGATCCCGCCGCGACAAATTCCTTTCAATGCCGGTTATGTCTACTTCGAATTATCACGTATTGGTCCGTTCTGGGAGCAGATTGCACAACACGGCGGTCTTGCCATGCATATTGCTGGAGATTTTCCTGAACTCCATTTAGAGCTTTGGGGGGTGCGGAATAAATGATCGCCTCAACTGATAGCGTAGGAGACGCAGCAGTTGTACCGCATCAAAGCAATGAGTCAAGTGAGCCATTAGTCTGCAATGATACTGAAAAGCTTGCTAATACATTCGCTGACAATATTAATTCATTTGATAGGGCAAACAACTTACAACTTCGGTTAGTTCAAGTGAATGTGGCAACCAACCCGTTGCTTGAGGCTGCTCAACCACTTTTACGTGCGTTGGCTGACATACCTGCCAAGTTAAGTATGGGTTCGGTTGCGACGCTTCGACAATTATTAAAAAATGAGATAACGGATTTTCAATCCTTGTGTGATAAGGCGAATCTGTCTCCTAAACATATTTCAGTGGTGCGTTATTGCATCTGTACTGCGTTGGATGAAAGCATCAATCGCACTGAGTGGGGAAAGAACGAGTGGGCATCGAAAAGTTTATTAGTCATATATGAAGGCGAAAGTGATGGTGGAGAAAAATTCTTTTTATTAATTGGTCGTATGGCGACTGATCCGCAGCAGTTCAATAATGTGCTAGAGGTTTTACTTCGTATTCTAGGTCTCGGTTTTGAAGGGCGCTATAGCGTAATAGAAGATGGACGCGCCCATTTAGATAGTATCCGGCAGAGGATACTGTCTCTGCTGATGACTACTCGCGATCCACTCAAACCTGCATTGTCGCCGAATTGGCAAGGTGAGCCAGTAGGTCGCTTGCGCCTGTTGCGCAGCATACCGGTCTGGATTACTGGGTTGATATTTGGGCTGATGCTGTCAGGTTTATTTTCCTGGTACAAATACCGATTACTCGACAATAGCGGCAGTATTGAAAGACGTATTATTGATATCGCTAAGTTACCGCCGCAGTCAGTACACCCCCCGCCGTTAACATTAAAAATACAACTATTGCGTCTGGCCGTTCTTTTGAAAATGGAAATCGCCAGTGGTCTTGTGTCCGTTTCTGAAGACGCCCGAGGTAGCATTGTGACTTTTAAAGGAGACGCGATGTTCTTGCCAGCACAGAGCCGAGTGCAGAGGGCGGTTGAGCCTACATTAGATAAAGTGGCAGGCGAAATAGCCAGAGTCAATGCCAAGGTAACCATCATTGGTCATACCGATAGTCAATCAATACACACCTCTGAGTTTTCCAACAATCAAGTGTTGTCTGAAAAGCGAGCGGCTTTCGTCGGACAGTATCTGCAAACACGTGGCGTACATGCCAAACAAATTGATACTGTTGGGCGCGGTGCGGCGGAGCCGATCGCGGATAACGTAACTGCAGCAGGGCGTGCTTGCAATCGCCGTGTTGATATCGTAGTCACGCAGTAACAGGAATCTGCATGTCTTATCTTAAAACTCTCTTTAATTATATTTTTTCACCGCAGATCTTAGCGGCTTTTGTGTTGGTATTCATGGTACTCGTGGTCTGGTTTGTCGGGCCATTACTGGGATTTGGAACTTTCCATCCCTTTGGAACCGTTGGTATGCGCGTTACTGTGATCGTTATATTGCTGGCGGTGTCACTACTCTGGTTATTGAAACTACCTGTTGGCATTATCGGTATCGCTGTATTGTGTCTGCTACTTTGGCACGCCGGGCCACTTGTAGCTGTTGGCAATACCCAGCCGCTAGCATTGGCCGGGATTCGAATACTAATCATTTTGAGCATAGTGCTCTGTTATGGGAGTTATTGGCTTTACCGCTTGGTACAAGCGATGCGTAGTGACGATAAACTGCTACACAAAATTTTTCATCCAAAACAAGGCAGAGCGACGGTCATCGCAGGAGATGAAATTCGTACAGTTAGTTCCGTGGTGGAGAAGGCGGTACAACAATTACGGAAGATGCGTAGTAGCGCTGGTATATGGGGACTATTTCAAAGTAAGCGCTATCTGTATGAACTACCGTGGTACATGATTATAGGGACTCCCGAAGCAGGGAAAACCACTGCTATCCGAAACGCTGGCTTGCAATTTCCACTTGCAGAACAGATGGGGGCTGCACTAACGGGAAATAGTGATACCCATAATTGTTACTGGTGGTTCACTAACGATGCTGTATTGATTGATACGGCTGGTCGCTATACAGAGCAAACCGAACAAGTAAAGAATAAAAAGAATAAAAAAAGTAGCGATGTTAATGCCGCCGAATGGTTTGGTTTTCTCGGACAATTACGTAGATTTCGTCCACTAGCACCAATTAATGGCGCATTGTTGACAATAAGTGTGGTTGATTTACTCAAAAATACGCCTACCGATCGCATAGCAATAGTAGCTGCTATGCGCGCAAGATTGACTGAGTTACGTAGCCATCTCGGAATACGTTTCCCTGTGTATGTAGTCGTTACCAAGCTCGATCTTCTGCCCGGATTTATCGAATATTTCCAATCGCTGACGGACGAACAGCGCGCTCAGATATGGGGTTTTACGCTGCCGTATCACGACGAAAATGCGGCTATCGAGTCTGATAAATTACGAGCCAATTGCGAGCAGGAATTGCAATTGCTGGAGCAGCGTCTGGAGGCCGGAATTAATGTTCGCCTTCAAAAAGAATATGATATTGCACGACGTAAGAAACTGTATGCATTGCCGCAGGAATTTCGTAGTTTGGTGTCATTACTCCCGGAGATGTTAGAACAAATTTTTTTCGATTCTCGATACGATAATACGCAACTGCAAGCCGCCTTACGTGGTGTCTACTTTACTAGCGCTATTCAGTCTGAGGAGCGGTTAGAGGCTGATCACAGCACATTAATTCAGCGTTTCCAGTGTGGTGTTATGTCAAATCAGGGTGAATCTGAACTTGACCTCGGTCGTAATCCCGTAATGACCAATCGCCGTAATTTTTTTTTACATAATCTATTCCAACATCTTATTTTTACCGAAGCGCACTTGGTTCGGCCAAATTTGCGATGGGAGTTACGTTTCCGTGTAATGCGAATTGTCGGGCATCTACTTACCATAACAATCTTTCTTTGGATTGGGAGTGCGTTGGTGACTAGTTTTGGAAATAACTATCAATATTTACAAGTTATTAAAGATAAAACTGACGCTCTGGAAAAGCAGGTCATGACGTACCGTAAAGCTCCGAATGTCGTGAACATATCGGAGGTTCTTAATGCTGCGCGTGATGTGGCCCAATATAAAGAAATCAATCTGAACAACCCCGATAGCGAGTATCGCTATGGTTTATATTCAGCCCCTGTACTGGTCGGCGCTAGTGCAGATACCTACGCAAATCTATTGCAGCAATTGTTGCTCCCACAGATTGTCAGGCGTATCGATGCCGCGCTTGCGACCAGTATCAAGATCAGGGATGCTGATGCTGTATTTAACACGTTGGCTGTCTACCTGATGTTATTCAGTGTTGATCATTTTGATGGTCAGACTGTGCGAAGTTGGGTATTGCGCGATTGGGAGCGCTCGGATAGTGCTGCACCTTTGGGTGGACAGGCAGCAATGGCACGGCATTTAGATGCACTTTTTTCTGACGGGCAGAAAATGCATCCCTTCCACCCTAAAAATGAGAATCTGATTAATAGTGCGCGCGCTTTCCTCGATAGCAATCCAAATATTAATCGGCTATATGAACGTGCCAAGGCGAAAATGGAAAAAGAGGCACCGGACAACTTTACCTTGTTACGCGTAATTGGCCCACAGACGAATGTCGTCCTGGCAATGAAGCGCGACTCGGTACTTGTGGATGGTATTCCCGGATTATTTACCTTTGAGGGGTATCACGATGTTTTTAATAAGCGCCTGCCGGAATTGGTAGGGCAGGCGCTGATCGAAGATACATGGGTGATGGGACGACGCGATATAGTCGGGCGGACCAGCTCGACGTATGGACGAGGTAGTCCGGCGTTGAATCTGAATATTATTAATGATATTCGCAGACTATATTTGATAGATTACGGTAATTTTTGGCATACGTTTCTTGATGATATACGTCCAATTTCCAGCAGTGAAGATATCGCTAGCGGTTCGCTTGCGCTAGATGTTCAGACCTTACGTGTTTTGGCTGCGCCAGATTCGCCACTGGCGCGTCTTGCTCGAGCCGCTGTCAGGGAAACGTCGCTATCAGCGACAACTTTGCCAGGTAAAGGATTTCTGACTGATATAGCACTCAATGCGGTTGGGAAAACATCCAGGACCGCTAATGCGGTTGGTAACTTGCATAATCCGGGAGTTGAGCTAACCCTGGAAAAACAATTGGTAGATAACCGCTTTGCGGCATTACGTGAAGTGGTCACAGGGCAAGCTGATACGGGGAGTGGGCCAGCGTTAATGATGGAAGAGCGTGTCCAAAGATCCCTACAACTAGATGCCATCACTGGCTTGCTTAATGAACAGTACACATTGTTAGTGATAGCAGACAATGCGCTAAGTACGAATAATATGCCGCCCGTTACAGATGTCGGAGTCAAGCTGCGGATGGAGTCAGCCCGGCTACCGGAGCCGTTTCGAGCCGTCTTGTCGGGTATTGCAGAGAACGCAGCTGAGAAGGTCAGGCAGGACGTAGAGCGATTAGAAATTATGCAAATAAAGCAAACGATCGCATTATTATCGACTCAGATAGAGACTAGTATTGGTTATGCATGCCGCACTGCGATTGAGGGTAAATATCCGTTTGTTGCAAGCAATCAGGAAGTCAATATTGAGGACTTTACGCGTATTTTTTCCAGCGGTGGCCTCATCGATGACTTCTTTCAAAAAAATCTCGCAGCCCATGTCGATAGCAGTATTCAACCGTGGCGCTACAAAGTCATCAATGCGAATCTCCCAGAATTACGAAGGCCGGATTTGAGTCCATTCCAACGCGCTGCTGCGATTCGTGAAGTTTTTTTTCGTGATCCTGGCGCTAAACGCATGTCCTGGAAATTGGACGTAAAAGTCGCGTCGATTGATCCCGACATCATGCAATTGGTAATCGATGTTGATGGTCAGACTAGCCGATATTCCCACGGGCCTGTGATGCCTTTTAGTTTTAGCTGGCCGGGGCCGCGTGGTGGCGCGATAGCCGAAATTACAGCTAATCCGCGCATAAGACCTGATACTTCGACCATTCTGACTAATGGGCCTTGGGCATTATTCCGTTTATTGGAGCGTGGCCGTATCATTGAGACAGCATCATCGGATCGATTGGCAGTGGAGTACACGTTTGATGGACGTCAAGCTGTACTCGACTTGCAAACAGGTAGTTTGCCAAATCCTTTAAGCGGACAATTGCTGAAAGATTTTCATTGTCCGACGGGAGTTATTTGACCCCTTTGAATGCGGTCTTGAAGGTGCTGAAGATTTTTATCGTTGAAAATTTAGCTGTTTAAAATTAGAAATTCTTCCACCATTTGTAAGTTGTGCAATTTTTATAAAAAACAGGATAAATCAATATTGATTTATCCTGTTTTTTGTTATTGCAAAGAGTTTTTCCATCCAGAATGATGCGCCAACTATCCGATAATTACCCCGTGTTACGTAACCCCGCAGCAATACCGTTGATACTCAAATGAATCCCGCGTTTGACGCGTTCCTCAGTTGTTTTACCAGCAGCCGTAATACTGCGGTGACGTTTAATAAGTTCGACCTGCAAGTGGTTCAACGGGTCAAGGTAGGCAAAGCGATTTTTAATTGAACGTGCCAGCAACGGATTATTTGCCAATCGTTCTTTTGCCCCAGTAATTGATGACAGCAAACTGCTGGTCAGTTCATGCTCTTGCACAATGCGTTTGAAAATGCAGTTGCGCAATTTTCGATCGGTTACCAGTCCGGCGTAGCGTGAGGCCACCGCCAGATCGGTTTTGGATAGCACCATGTCCATGTTCGATAGCAGTGTGGCAAAGAATGGCCATTCTTTGTACATGGTCCGCAAAACAGACATTTTCTGCGTTTTGCTTTTGCTGCTTTTTTCATCGACATCTACATCATTGAGCCAAGCCGATAACGCACTGCCGAAACCATACCAACCCGGTAGCAGCAAGCGACATTGCCCCCATGAAAATCCCCAGGGAATGGCGCGTAAGTCTTCAATCCGACGCGTTGATTTACGGGATGCCGGGCGTGAGCCGATATTGAGTTCAGCGATTTCTGCAATGGGTGTCGCTTCAAAGAAGTAGTCGGTGAAGCCGGGGGTTTCATAGACCAGATTGCGGTAGGCCTGATACGCACGTTCCGATAATCCATCCATCAATTGCTCGAATTCACTGAGCTTTTTAGCTTCTTTTCCGACAGCGGTATTGGGCATCAGGCTCGCTTCCAACGTGGCGGCCACCAGTGTTTCCAGATTACGGCGGCCGATTTCTGGGTTGGAAAATTTGGAGGCAATAATTTCGCCCTGTTCAGTAAGCCGAATCTGTCCGTTCACCGTTCCGGGTGGTTGCGCCAAAATCGCTTGATAGCTTGGGCCACCGCCACGGCCAACGGTGCCGCCCCGTCCGTGGAATAAACGCAGCTTGACGCCAGCAGTATTGAACACGCGTACCAATTCGATTTCGGCTTTGTACAACTCCCAGTTTGAGGTTAGGAAACCGCCGTCTTTATTTGAGTCGGAATAGCCCAGCATGACTTCCTGTAAATGGCCTTGATCTGCTATCAGTTTTGCTACAGATGGCAAGGACATCCACTGTTGCATGATGTCGGCGGCGGCACGCAGGTCAGGAATGGTTTCAAATAATGGAATGACCATCAGCTCAGGTTCGCTATTGGCAACGGTTTTAGCGCTTGCTTTTTCAGGATCGAGTTGATGTAGCAAACCGGTTTCCTGTTGCAGGAGCATGACTTCCAGCAAGTCTGAAACTGTTTCTGTGTGCGAAATAATGTAGTTGCGAATCGCACGTGCACCATAGCGTTGGCGAATCTTGCGTGCCATGCGTAGAACACTGAGCTCTGAATTAGTCTCGTCCGAATAGTGAGTGTAATGGGAGTACAGCGGACGCGGATTGTGTAACTCAGCCAGCAGTAAGGCGATTTTTTGTTCTTCGCTGAGTTTGTGATAGTTGGACTCAACGTTGGCGCGGGCGAACAATTCAGTCAGTACGCGTTCATGCACGTCTGAACTTTGGCGCATGTCGAGCGATGCCAGATGGAAGCCGAAAATCTGGCTGGCGCGTTTTAACGTAGACAGGCGTGGCTTGACGAGAGCGCCGCCGTGATTGGCGACCAGCGAATCTTCGATGATTTGTAGTTCTTGTGTGAATTCGCTGACACTGGTGTAGTGCGTGGCGGAGCCGACTTCATGGCGCAGGATGTTGGTGGCGCCAAGATCGCGGGCAGTGGCGGCCAGCCGAGCATAAATGCCGATGAGCGCACGACGGTACGGTTCGTCAGAGCGATGATCCGACGTATCCGGTGAACATTGTGCCAGTGCTTCTAATGCTGGGTTAACGCTGACCATCAGGGTCGAGACGGAGAGTTCCGCACCTAGCGAGTGAACTTCATCTAAATAGAAGTCAAGGATAGTCGTTGATTGTCGTTGCAACGCATACTGCATCGTGTCAGCGTTGACATTCGGGTTGCCGTCGCGGTCGCCGCCAATCCAGCTACCCATTTGCACAAAGGGCGATAAGGCGGGAACGCTGCCGACTTGTCGAGAGCGGGTAGGGAACTGTGTGGCAATTTCAGTCTCGATATCGTCATACAAGGCAGGCAATTCACGTAAAAAAGTAATGCGATGGTACGACAGCGCATTTTCGATTTCGTCGGCCACCGTCAGTTTGGAATAGCGCAGCATGCGGGTTTGCCACAGGGTTGCGATGCGCCCTCGCAGGAGTTCGCTGTTGTCGCGTAATTCTTTCTGTGTATGTGGTTGATCGCGATCTGCCAACAGTCGGGCAATTTCACGTTCTGCATCGAGGATACTTTTGCGCTGTACCTCAGTTGGAAGCGCCGTCAATACCGGTGAGATGAGCGCATCTTTGAGGAAGTTACGTATTGTGGCGCCAGATACTCCAGCATCGTCAAGCTTGGTGAGTGCGTAAGCAATGCTGCCAGGTTGCGCGCTTGATCCCGCCAGCAAATGCGTGCGACGGCGGCGATTATGATGCTGGTCTTCGGCGATATTGGCCAAATGCGAGAAATACGAAAATGCGCGCACGACCGAGTTAGTTTGATCGCGGGTGAGTTTTTTTAGCAATTTATCGAGTTCGGCTCCGGCTTGCTGATCTGACTCGCGACGAAAACGAACGGCGGTTTGGCGTATGGTTTCAACCACATCGAATACGGTGTCGCCTTCCTGATCGCGTAAGACGTCGCCCAGAAGACGTCCGAGCAAGCGAATGTCTTCTTTGAGAGGCGCATCTTTATTCGGAAGGGAATTCTTTGTTCGTGCAGGAGTAGGGACAGGAACGGTTGCGGGAGAGAGTGGTTTGGCCATAAGACGTGCAGTCTGCTTTCTGAGTAAACGGTGAGAGTTGCCAACGACAATTTGTTAGCGCGATGAGAACGAATAGCTTATGTGCCAAATAATGGTTAATCAGATAACAATACCACGGACACTATGCTTATTGACCCCGATTAGGTTCTATTAATTTACATATGAATTTCTTGGGAACGACGGTAGGCGTCGCATGCCGTTATAGTCGCTCTTTGCCGTCGCGCCTGTCGGACGTTCGTACTACCAAATCATATGTCACCAGACTCGGATAAGTGACTTTAATTTTTTGTCTTACATGGTCCACCTTTATCGATTGCGGCAGGTCTGAAACGCGCTATTGATACCACTTTGACTTAATCGGTGGGCGGAGACGCATGCTAGAATTTGGCCTGAATTGCACGCGCCCTGATGATGCTAATTAGTCGTCCACTTTGCCATGAATAACCAATGACAAAGCAGACCGCTCGATCCGGGACGCATTGATAACATTTGAAAGAGTCTGTGTTGACCATATCTCCTCCCTCCAAGTTAGTAATTGCATCGCGTGAAAGTCGGCTAGCCATGTGGCAAGCCGAGCACGTGCGCGCCAGACTGGCGCAGTTATACCCCCAGTGTGTGATTGAAATTCTGGGCATGACCACCCGTGGAGATCAAATTCTGGACCGGACTTTATCCAAGGTTGGCGGCAAGGGATTGTTTGTTAAAGAATTAGAAGTAGCAATGGCAGAGGGGCGCGCTGATCTGGCGGTGCATTCCTTGAAAGATATGCCGATGGCGCTGCCGGATGGATTTGCATTGGCCGCCGTGCTGGAGCGTGAAGATCCTCGTGACGCATTTGTGTCAAATGATTACGCCTCTCTTGAGGCGCTACCGGCGGGTGCGATTGTCGGCACCAGCAGTTTGCGGCGGCATCGATTCGTGCTCGATGAACCGGGCGCTTAGAGAAGCTATCACCGACTG
>NZ_JBRIIQ010000063.1:0-23433 GCF_052976905.1 Glaciimonas sp. GG7
GGGCAGTCGGTGATAGCTTCTCTAAGCGCCCGGTTCATCGAGCACGAATCGATTCGGCGGCGAGCGCAAACGAGTTGTGCCGGGCGGCGGCTTCAAATGCGGAAAGCGCATGGACTGGCGGTAAGCGGGTGGCGATGGAGGATTTGTTTAGCATTGTGCGTGTTGCTTATTTACGGCTAAGACCTGTTGACATTTGCATTTAAAAATTCCGTTCGTACTGAGTAGCCCACAGGGCGTATCGAAGTATACGCATGCGTCGGCGACTCTTCGATACGGCACTGCGTGCCTACTCAGTCCGAACGGACTTAGTAGTACTCACAAGCTTACACATCATTTACCCTCCATTACCAACGGATGATTTTGCCGGGATTCATAATATTTTTCGGATCAAACGCATGCTTCAATGCACGCATACTTTCAATCGCACCTTCGCCATGTTCTTCGATCAGAAAATCCATTTTATGCAGGCCGACGCCATGCTCGCCGGTGCAGGTGCCGTCCATCGCAATGGCGAGCTCCACCATGCGATGATTGATACCTTCGGCACAGGCAATTTCTTCCGGATTGTCGGCATCGACTAACATCAGCACATGAAAATTCCCGTCGCCGACGTGGCCGAGGATGGCGTAGACAACGCCGTGTTGATCGCAATCGGCTTTGGTCGCCAGCATGGACTCGGCCAGACGTGAAATCGGTACGCAGCAATCTGTTGTGATGACGCGTGCGCCGGGGC
The DNA here is from genome assembly GCF_052976905.1 of Glaciimonas sp. GG7. Lineage (NCBI taxonomy): Bacteria > Pseudomonadati > Pseudomonadota > Betaproteobacteria > Burkholderiales > Oxalobacteraceae > Glaciimonas > Glaciimonas sp. GG7. The sequence goes on from NZ_JBRIIQ010000063.1 coordinate 734, forward strand.
GCATTTGTAGCAGCGAGAAGTAGGCGTTGTGACGTGCGGCCCACAGACGGGTGCGATCTTCTGGCTTGGTCGCCCATTCGAAACCGGTGGCGTGATGCTCGTCGACCACGGCTTGCACGACTTCGGCTTGTTCTTTGACGCCGTTGTCGCTGCCGTGGAATTCAAACAGTAATAACGGTTTTTCCGGCAAACCCAATTTGGCATTGGCGTTGATGGCTTTGACGCTGTTTTCGTCGAGAAATTCGACTCGGGCAATCGGTACGCCTAGCTGGATGATTTGAATGACGGCGTTGACGGCGTCGCCGATCGTCTCGAAGGAGCAGACGGCGGCAGAAATCGCCTCGGGCTGCGGATACAGGCGCACGGTGACTTCGGTAATGATGCCCAGCGTGCCTTCGCTGCCGACAAAGATGCGCGTCAAGTCGTAACCTGCGGAGGATTTTTTGGCACGGGTGCCGGTTTTGATGATCCGGCCATCGGAAGTGACTACGGTGAGCGCTAAGGTGTTCTCGCGCATCGTGCCGTAGCGCACGGCGTTGGTGCCTGAGGCGCGGGTTGCCGCCATACCGCCTAGCGATGCATCTGCACCCGGATCGATGGGGAAAAATAGCCCGCTATCTTTAATTTCGTGATTAATTTGCTTGCGCGTAACACCGGCTTGTACGGTTGCCGTCATGTCTTCGGCGTGGATCGCCAGCAAGTGATTCATGCGCGACAGGTCAATCGTAATCCCGCCTTGCAGCGCCAGTACGTGGCCTTCGAGCGAGGTGCCGGTGCCGTAGGGAATGACGGGGATGTGATGCGTGTGACAGAGCTTGACGGTGGCGGCGACTTCTTCGGTGGACTCGGCAAAGACTACCGCGTCGGGCAGCATCGGGTCATACGACGATTCGTCGCTGCCGTGATGCTCGCGCATAGCTTGCGTGGTGGAGAGGCGATCTCCGAATAAGGTCTTGAGGTCCGCCAGCAGGGCTTCGGGGAGCGGCTTTTTTAGGGCGGCCATGTTAACTATATGATTCATATGATGTCTCCGTTTGCTTGGATTTTACTCTTCGCTGACAATTGCCGTGGATTTGTTGCGCAATCGTTTGAAGGTGTAAAGTGATGCCCTTCCATTACCACTTATGAGCACTGAATAATCATGGGCAACCGACTCTCAAAAATAGCCACACGTACTGGCGACAACGGTAGCACCGGCCTTGGCGACGGCAGCCGTACCGAAAAAGACAGCCTGCGCATCCACGCCATTGGCGATGTGGACGAGCTGAACTCTCATCTTGGGGTTTTATTGTGCGAGGTTTTACCGGCGGCTTTGCGCGACGATTTGCTGACGATTCAGCATGACTTGTTCGATCTCGGGGGTGAATTGTGCATACCGGGTTATGTGCTGATCAAGGATGCGCAGGTCACGCGGCTCGATACGTTGCTGGAAAAATACAATACGGATTTGCCACCGTTACGGGAATTCATTTTGCCGGGCGGCGCTCGCACGGCGGCATTGGCGCACGTCTGTCGCACGGTGTGTCGCCGCGCAGAACGTAGCATGATTGCGCTGGGCAAGACAGAAACGGTGAATGTGCCGGTGCGGCAATATGTGAATCGGTTATCGGATTTGTTGTTCGTTGTGTCGCGGGTGTTGAATCGTCTGGATGGCGGCAGCGATGTGCTGTGGAAAAATGTGCGGCGTTCGGATGTGTAGACGGCTATAAAAAAAAGCCCCGAAACGACTCTGACGTCGCTTCGGGGCTTTTTATCAACTACGGCGGGCTAGTTCGACGCCGCTACCAAATGCATGACATCTTTACCAAACCGCTGACGAATACTCGCTGCAATTCCTTCCGCATTCAAGCCGCACATCGCCAACAATTGCGTGGCGTCGCCATGATCGATAAAGCGGTCTGGTAAGCCTAAGATCAAGAGCGACTTGACGCATCCGGCGGCGGCCAGTGCTTCGGCCACGGCAGCGCCTGCGCCGCCCATGATTGCGCCTTCTTCGACGGTGACTAAGGCATCGTGGCTGTTGGCTAACGCCAGCAACAACTCAACATCCAATGGCTTGATGAAGCGCATATTGGCGACGGTGGCGTCCAATACGTCGCCAGCACCCAGACTTGGCGCGAGCATCGTGCCGAAAGCCAGAATCGCAATGCTTTTGCCCTGACGACGGACTTCGCCTTTGCCCCACGGCAGCGTGGTCAGGGCTTTGTCGATGACCGCGCCGACGCCTGCCCCGCGCGGATAGCGCACAGCGGCCGGTCCTTTGTAGTGGTAGGCGGTGGTCAGCATCTGGCGGCATTCGTTTTCATCCGAGGCGGCCATGACGACCATATTCGGGATACAACGCATAAAGGCGATATCGTAGTTTCCGGCGTGGGTTGCACCATCGGCACCGACTAATCCGGCACGATCGAGCGCGAAGGTGACGTCCAGATTTTGTAATGCCACGTCGTGGATTAACTGATCGTAACCGCGCTGTAAAAAGGTGGAATAAATCGCCACGACCGGCTTCAACCCTTCGCAGGCGAGACCGGCGGCAAACGTGACGGCGTGCTGCTCGGCGATGCCGACGTCGTAGTAACGCTTGGGAAAGCGCTGCTCAAACTCGACCAGTCCTGAGCCGCCGCCCATTGCGGGCGTGATGCCGATCAGCTTTTCATCCTGCGCGGCCATGTCGCATAACCAGTCGCCAAAGACCTGGGTGTAGGTCATTTTGCCGGAGGTGGCTGGTTTGATGCCTTCGGCGGGATTGAATTTACCCGGACCGTGATACAGCACCGGGTCCGCCTCGGCCAACTTGTAGCCCTGCCCTTTTTTGGTCACGACGTGCAGAAACTGTGGACCTTTGAGGTGCTTGAGGTTTTGCATGGTCGGGATCAGGGATTCCAGATCATGACCATCGATCGGGCCGATGTAGTTAAAGCCCAGCTCTTCAAACATGGTGGCCGGGACGATCATGCCCTTGGCGTGCTCTTCAAAGCGCTTGGCCAGTTGCAACATCGGGCCTGGCAACATGGATTTGCCGACATTCTTGGCTTTGGCGTAAAACTGGCCGGACATCAGGCGCGCCAGATACCGATTGAGCGCACCGACTGGCGGCGAGATCGACATGTCGTTGTCATTGAGAATGACCAGCAAATTGATATCGTCGTAGACCCCGGCGTTGTTCATCGCCTCAAACACCATACCGGCGGTCATCGCGCCGTCACCAATGACGGCAATCGCGTGCCGATCTTCGCCTTTGGTTTTGGCGGCTAGCGCCATGCCGAGTGCGGCTGAAATCGAGGTCGATGAGTGGGCGGTGCCGAAGGTGTCGTACTCGCTTTCGTCACGGCGGGGAAACCCTGAAATGCCTTCGAACTGGCGCAGGGTTTTCATCTGGTCGCGCCTGCCGGTGAGGATTTTGTGCGGGTAGGTTTGATGTCCGACGTCCCAGACGACGCGGTCTTCCGGGGTATTAAAGACGTAATGCAGGGCGATGGTCAGTTCGACCGTGCCCAGATTGGACGATAAATGACCGCCGGTTTGCGAGACCGATTCGATCACGAATGTGCGTAGTTCGTCCGCTAACGGTTTGAGTTGCGCACGCGTGAGCAGGCGCAAGTCGGCCGGACTGTTTATTTTATTGAGTAAATTCATGAGCCTTAAGCTTTCCGCTGCACTATCAAATCTGCCAATTGACGCAGACGCTGCGCCTTATCTCCGAAGAGCGCAACCGCTGCGTGAGCGTCATTGCGCAATTTTTCCGCCAATGCTTGCGATTCGGGCAAACCCAGAATCGATACATAGGTCGGCTTATTATCGGCGGCATCTTTGCCCGCTGTCTTGCCTAACGTGGCCGAATCTGCAGTGGCGTCGAGGATGTCATCCACCACCTGAAACGCTAAGCCGATTGCTGCGCTGTAGGTTTCCAACGCGTGGGTTTCAGTCAGCGACAAGGTTTTGCCGCAGATTGCCCCTAATAGGACTGAAACCCGTAATAATGCGCCTGTTTTCAGGCTATGCATTAATTCGAGCGCATCCAACGATAAATGCAGGCCAACACTATCGAGATCAATCGCCTGACCGCCGCACATGCCGGCAGAACCGGAGGCCTGTGCCAGCAAGCGCAACATGGCGATCTGGCGCGGAGGATCGACATCATCAGTGGCTGCCGACAACACCTCAAACGCCTGCGATTGCAAGGCGTCGCCAACTAAGAGTGCGGTCGCCTCATCAAATTTCACATGTACGGTTGGCTTGCCGCGCCGCAATGCATCGTCGTCCATGCAGGGCATATCGTCATGGACTAGCGAATAGGCATGAATCATTTCAACGGCTGCGGCGGCGCGTTGCAGTATGGCATCGGGCGCATCAAATAATTCACCGGCCGCAAACACCAGCAGAGGCCGCACCCGTTTGCCACCATCGAGCACAGCGTAGTGCATGGCCTCATGCAACCGCGTCGGAACGGCGCTGATCGTGGGCAAAAATGTGGCTAAGGTGGTTTCCATGGCGGATTGAATCTGGCGCATCCAGAGGCCGAATTCTGGGGGAGAGTCGACTGCCGTCATTCTTCAGTTCCGTCGGATTGATCCTGTGCGGTCGCAAAGGGCTTCAACATATCGCCTTCGAGGACTTTGACCTGACTGTCGACCTTGTCGAGCTGCACGGCACAAAATTTGACCAGTTCCGAGCCGCGTTTATAAGCGGCAACGGATGCCTCCAACGGCAATTCGCCGGCCTCCATTTGCGCTACCAGTTGCGCCAATTCAGCCATTGCCTGTTCAAATGAGGCGGGATGGCTGGCAGAAAGTGCATTCTTTGCCATATTTATCGTTAAAACCTGTTCAAAATGATGTTACCCATTCAATCACCGTTCATCCGCATTGGTCCATTGAGGCGCAAAGGGATCAAGGGGGTCATAAACGACGGATTGCAGGTGAGCAAAAGCGGAGGTCCGACCGACTGGACATCCGCTTAAAAGGGTAATACGAGTGTAGCCGTCTATTTTAGTGCAAACAGTTGTAACCCGTTGAATTTCTGGAGGATTATCTGCTCATTTACAGTTAAGCAGAAAAATTTATGTCCGGCTATGGCATAATCGCGGGTTATGTCCGGAATTTCTGTTTGTTGCCATTTATGCACAGATTTTTGCGGATTTTACCTCTCTTAGGTTGGTGCAGATTAATTTGGGGGACAAGAATGTCCGATCTGGCTATTTTGGCCAAGCTGGCCCCGTCTCAGGCGCAGCTCCCGGTGAACGTCTATTTTGACGAAACACTGTTAAAACACGAAATTGAGCAGCTATTTCAACATGGCCCGCATTACGTGGGTCATGCATTAATGGTGCCTGAGGTCGGCGATTACGCCACGCTGGCATCCGAAAATGAAGGCCGCATGCTAGTGCGCAATCCTGAGGGGATCGCGCTGGTTTCCAACGTCTGTCGTCACCGTCAAGCCAAAATGCTGGACGGCCACGGCAACGCGCGCAATATCGTCTGTCCGCTGCATCGCTGGACTTATGACCTCAAGGGTGAATTGATCGGCGCGCCGCATTTCGGCGAAACCCCGTGCATGAATCTGTCCCAAACCCCCTTGCAAAACTGGAACGGTTTACTGTTTGAGCAAAACGGCTTCAATGTCGGTGAAAAGCTACATAATCTTGGCGTTTCCAAAGACCTCGATTTCAGCAACTATTTGTTCGACCATGTCGAAGTCCACGAGTGTGATTACAACTGGAAGACCTTTATTGAGGTGTATCTGGAGGATTATCACGTTGAACCGTTTCATCCGGGCCTGGGCAGCTTCGTTAGCTGCGACGACCTGAAATGGGAGTTCAGCAAGGATTACAGTGTCCAGACGGTGGGCGTCAATCATGGTCTGGCCAAGTCCGGATCGCCAGCGTATAAAAAATGGCAAGAACAGGTGCTCAAATTCAACAACGGGCAGCCGCCCAAATTTGGTGCCATCTGGCTCACACTGTATCCAAACATCATGGTCGAGTGGTATCCGCACGTTTTGGTGGTATCGACTTTGTGGCCACGCGGTCCGCAAAAAACGACAAATATTGTTGAGTTTTATTACCCCGAAGAAATTGCCTTGTTCGAGCGTGAGATGGTCGAAGCCGAACGCGCCGCCTACATGGAAACCTGCGTCGAAGACGATGAAATCGCCCTGCGCATGGATGCTGGTCGTCGGATTTTGATGGACCGGGGGACTAGCGAAGTCGGCCCCTATCAATCGCCGATGGAAGATGGCATGCAACACTTCCATGAGTGGTATCGCAGCAAGATTGCGTTATAAAACTCCCCTGATCTGCTCATTGAATCTGACGTAGCATTCCGCTACGTCGCCCCTCCCCATTTCTATGTTTGTCAGAAGCGCTCTATAATCAAAACACGCCTTTTGCCTCTTGGCAGCGCCAGCACAAACTATTCAAAATGAGGAGATCGCCATGCCCAACAAACATCCCTACACCACCTTAATTTCAGCCGCCAATTTTCTGCACAATATGCAGGAAACAAACTGGATCATCGTCGATTGCCGCCATGATCTGGCCGCGCCTGATGCCGGTCTTGCCGCTTACAACGCCGGACATATCCCACAAGCACGTTTTGCCCATCTGGATCGTGATTTATCGGGGGCCAAACAAGCTGCCGATGGCACTTTCAAAGGTCGTCATCCGTTACCTGAGCAAGATGCCCTGATCGCTACGTTGCGGAGTTGGGGGATTAACGACGACACGCAAGTCATTGCTTACGATGCGCATGGCGGGATGTTTGCGGCGCGGCTATGGTGGCTACTGCGCTCGGTTGGCCACGCATCGGTTGCGGTGTTGGATGGCGGCTTAGCTGCCTGGCAAGCGGAGGGTCAAACACTATCGACCGATACACCAACCGTCACGATGGGCAATATCAGCGTTAAACCAACATTAGTTGCCAGCGTTGATGTGCATAACGTTGTCAACAACCTGACCAACCCGGAGCGCATCTTGGTCGATGCCCGTGCACCAGATCGGTTCCGGGGAGAAAACGAAACCATCGACCCGATCGGCGGCCATATTCCGGGCGCAAAAAATCGTTTCTTCAAAGACAATCTGCAAGCCGACGGCCGCTTCAAACCCGGTCATCAATTGCATGAAGAATTCAACGACATCATCAGCGCAGCCCACACTGCGGTGATGCAATGCGGCTCCGGCGTGACCGCTTGCCATAACTTGCTGGCATTAGAAATCGCCGGTCTGCATGGCGCGGCGCTGTACCCGGGATCGTGGAGCGAATGGTGTGCCGAGCCGAGTCGTCCGGTTGCTACCGGCGCATAAACAGGCATCTTTAAAATGCAACGCGGACCGCTCAACTAGCCGGTCCGCGTACTATTTCAAGTTACTGGCTTCGATCAATGAGGATCAATTAACGCCATGCTCCTTAAACCACGCCAAGGTCCGCTTCCAGCCATCCTTTGCATCTGCCTCGACATAACTCGGCCGATAGTCCGCATTAAATGCATGGCCTGAATTCGGATACACCACGAAGGTCGATTTACTGCTGCCTTTAGCTAACTCGACCTTCATTTGCCCGATGCTTTCCTGCGAAATACCATCATCCTTGGCACCATACAAACCCAGAACCGGTACTTTCAACGACGCTGCAATATCAATCGGCTGCTGTGGATTGAGAGCGCTTTTGTCGCCGACGAGACGTCCGTACCAGGCAGCACCCGCTTTGATTTTTGGATTGTGTGCGCAATACAGCCACGTAATCCGACCGCCCCAGCAAAAGCCGGTAATGCCTAACTTATCGATGTTGCCGCCATTGTCTTTGGCCCATGCCACACAAGCATCAAGGTCGCCAATCACCTGATCGTCCGGCACTTTAGAGACGACTTCTTTGATCAGTTCTGCGACAGAGGCGAAGGCGGCTGGATTTCCCTGACGTACAAACAGATCAGGCGCAATCGCCAAATAGCCGAGCTTGGCAAAACGGCGTGCAATGTCGGCGATATGCTCATGCACACCAAAAATTTCTGAGATCACCAGCACAACTGGTAAATTGGACTTGCCTTGCGGCTGGGCCCGATAGACTGGCACAGTCAAACCGTTCATTTGTATCTCAATCGGCCCGGCGGTGAGCCCGACGGTGTCGGTCTTGATGACCGTCTGAGCGCACACCGGCATCACCGCCGCCGCAAAACCGGTTCCCAGGGCGGCCTTGATGAAGGTTCTGCGATCAACATCGTCGGATAAGCTAGTTTTTGCTACCAGGCTATCGAAATCATTTTTCAAGTTCGGCATTCAGATTCTCCTCAAAAGCGCTAACAATCGGATTGACCGTCAAACGCAAGAATAATAGGACTTACGCAAAACCGTCCCAGCAAGGCAGACCGACGAAGACATTACAACTGTAAGGCTAGGAGGGATAACGCCGCTGGGGCGGTTTTGCGTAAGTCCTAAAATAAGCTTTATCGCAATTTAATGTGCCTCATCCCAATTCTTACCGACCCCGACTTCCGCAATCAACGGCACGCGTAACGCCGCTACACTGGCCATCAATTGCGGTAGCTTTTCACGCACCAGGTCCAGCTCATCCATGGGTACTTCCAGCACCAATTCATCGTGCACCTGCATAATCATTTTGGATTTCAGTTGCTGCGCTTCGAGCCAATCCTGGACCGCAATCATCGACAATTTAATCAAGTCTGCCGCCGTGCCTTGCATCGGCGCATTAATGGCGGCGCGCTCTGCTCCCTGACGGCGCGGGCCGTTGGGGGAGTTGATTTCCGGCAGCCACAAGCGTCGGCCAAATACCGTCTCGACATAGCCTTGCGACTTGGCGCGTAAGCGCGTGTCATCCATGAACAATTTCACGCCAGAAAACCGCATGAAATATTTCTCGATATACATCTGCGCCGCAGCCCGTTCTATACCCAGATTACCGGCCAGACCGAAGGCGCTCATGCCGTAGATCAAGCCGAAGTTAATGACCTTGGCATAGCGCCGTTGCTCGCTGCTGACATCTTGCGCCGCCGTGCCAAAAATTTCAGCAGCGGTGGCCCGGTGAATATCGATGCCGTCGGCAAACGCACGCAGCATGTTTTCGTCGCCCGAAATATGGGCCATGATGCGCAGCTCAATTTGCGAATAATCGGCAGAGACGATCACGCAATTCTCTGGCGCGATGAACGCTTCACGAATGCGGCGACCTTCTGCGGTACGGATCGGAATGTTTTGCAAATTCGGTTCGGTAGAAGACAAGCGCCCGGTGACGGCGACTGCCTGCGCATAATTGGTATGTACGCGCCCGGTGGTCTGATTGACCATTTTCGGCAATTTGTCGGTGTAGGTCGATTTCAGTTTCGCCAGACTGCGATAGTCGAGCAAAATCTTCGGCAGCGGATAATCTTCGGCCAGTTTTTGCAATACTTCCTCGTCGGTCGACGGTGCGCCGGAGGGGGTCTTTTTGATAATCGGCAGTTGGAGTTTTTCGAAGAAAATTTCACCGAGTTGCTTAGGCGAATTCAAATTAAACGGCTGCCCTGCCAATACGTAGGCTTGCTGTTCGATATCGAGCATGCGCTTGCCTAATTCATGCGATTGCGTCCCTAATAAACCGGCATCGATCAAGACGCCGTTACGCTCGATTTTTTGCAACACAACGGCGGTCGGGACTTCAATTTTTTCGTAAATAAAGCGTAGCTTGTCGTCTGTTTCAATATGCGGCCACATCGTTTGATGCAGGCGCAGAGTGACATCGGCCTCTTCTGCCGCATATTCGGTAGCACGCGCAATCTCGACGGCATCGAAACAAATTTGTGCAGCGCCCTTGCCACAGACTTCCTGCAGCGTGATCGTTTTATGGCCCAGATGACGTAACGCCATGCTGTCTATATCGTGCGGTCGGTGCGATTCGAATACGTAGGATTCGAGCATGATGTCGTGCACGATGCCGCACAAAGTCACGCCGTGGTTGGCAAAGATATGACTAATTGATTTTAAATTTCGGCCTAGTTTTGGCTTGCCTGGATTTTCCAGCCACGACTGCATTTTCGCCAGCACAAACTCTCGGGATAACTGCTGTTGCTCTTGATCCTGTGAGCGATGTGCGACAGGAATATAGGCGGCGACACCGGTAGCACAACTGAGCGAAATGCCGACCAGCTGCGTGGTCAATGGATCGCTTGTCGTGGTTTCGGTATCGATGGAGGTCATTTGCGCGGCGTCAATCAGCGCCAGCCAGTGATCGAGTTGCTGCTCGGTCGTGACTGTTTCGTAGTTTGTTGCGACATCGGGAAACAAACTGCTCTGGCCCGGACTTTCCACGGTGGCGGCAACCGTTTCGATAATGCCGACTTTTTCAGCCGTTTTCGGTGCCTCCGGATTGGCTGATGCGGTCCCGCTCATGCTATTCAACTCCCGCAACCAGGTCTTGAAATTGTAGCGAGTGTAGAGGTCGATTAACACGGCATTATCTTGCGCCCCCACGCTCAACGACGCAGGGAAATCCCCCATGTGCGCGCTGAGATCGCAATCGGTCTTGACCGTGACTAATGCCTTGGCCTGTGGCAGCCAGTCGATGGCCTGACGTAAATTTTCGCCGACCGCGCCGCCGATACTGGCCGCATTGGCGATGACGTTATCGACCGTGTCGTATTGCGCCAGCCATTTGACCGCTGTTTTCGGGCCGACTTTGGAGACGCCGGGAATGTTATCGACGGTGTCGCCGATCAAGGTCAGATAATCAACGATGCGATCCGGTGGCACACCGAACTTGGCGACGACACCGGGCGGGTCGAGCTTTTCGTTACTCATTGTATTAATTAATGTCACGCTTTGATTGACCAACTGCGCCAAATCTTTGTCGCCGGTCGAGACCACCGCCGTCATCCCGTGCGCCACCGCCTGCACGGTGAGCGTACCGATGACATCGTCGGCCTCAACGCCCTCCACCATCAAAATCGGCCAGCCCATCGCACGCACAGCGGCGTGAATTGGCGTAATCTGTTTCACTAAGTCCTCAGGCATGGAAGCGCGGGTTGCTTTGTACTCCGTGTACATATCGTCACGGAAAGTTTTCCCTTTTGCGTCGAACACGCAGGCAATGTAAGCTGCAGGGTAGTCAAGTCGTAGACGGCGCAGCATATTTAAGATGCCGTACAACGCGCCGGTTGGCTCGTTGGCGGCATTACGCATGTCGGGCAAGGCATGAAAAGCCCGATAAAGATAACTGGAACCATCAACTAACAGCAGGGTTTTTTGCATATGGATATGGAATCGAACGGAAAAAATGTGCCGCGGTTGCGGCAAGTGACAGACATCGAACGCGCTACTTCCAAGAAGGCGCGCGAATCGTGGCATATGTTCACGATTATGGCAGAGTTTATTGAGTCAACGGAGCGCCTCTCAGAGTTGCATCCGGCGATCTCGATCTTCGGCTCGGCGCGGATTAAAGAAGACAATCCGTATTACGCACTGTGTTCAGATATCGCCCGACGTTTTTCAGACGCGGGCTTTGCCGTCATCTCCGGTGGCGGACCGGGCTTGATGGAGGCGGCCAACCGTGGCGCGTTTGAAGGTAAATCGCCCTCCGTCGGCCTCAATATTGAATTGCCGCACGAACAAAGCAACAATAAATGGCAGGATATCTCGTTGAGTTTTCGCCACTTTTTTGCACGTAAAGTTGCGTTCGTACGCCATGCGGATGCTTATATTGTCTTGCCAGGCGGCTTCGGCACGATGGATGAACTCACAGAAGTGCTGACGCTGATCCAGACCGGTAAATGTCGACATATCCCGATTATTCTCGTTGGCAGTGAATTTTGGGCCGGTCTGCTCAGTTGGTTCCGTACTCAATTGGTCACAACCGGCATGATCGCGGAAAAAGATCTGGATCTGATTCAGGTCATTGATGACCCTGCGGCAATTGTGGACGCAGTCTTCGATTTTTATGACAAGGGCGAAACATCGCTGGCCGACTCGGCCGAGCGCCATACCGATACTGGCGCATTGCTGTAATTCACCGATAGATTCATCGATGGAATGAGTGTTGTAAATAAATAGGCGTCAGGACCCAAGGCTAAAATCTTGCGCCCTGACTCCGCAGTCGGTTTGTTACAATGCGTAATTGTATTACGCTGAGTTTTCCCAGCTAACCACCGCACAACTACGGCATCCAAAAACCATGAATAACCTCAAAGTCTGGCAAATCGCGACCTTCTGCATGGCGATGAGCGCGATAACAGCGCCACTTGTGCATGCACAACAACCGGCAAATACCCCAAACCCGGCAACGCTTGCACCGCCGCCACCAGAACTTGAAAATCTGGAAGTCGGCGAAAAACCCGCTATTACCATCCAAAACAACAATATCCGAAAAGAAGACGCCATCACCCAACAGCGCCAGCAAGGCGTCGTTACTGACGTTCAAGTGCAAAGCGGTGGCAGCACTTATCACATCAAACCCCGGCAAGTCGGTACTTCTATGCCCGGCGACACGCCAAGTGCCCCGGCAAACGGTGCGCAATGGGTCATCAAAGAATTCGATTGGGGCCAAAAGAAAGAAAAGCCTGCAGCCCCCGGGCAAGGACAGGCCGTTGATAATAAAACAGCGCCTGCGCCGCCCACTCCAGTGCAATAAACACGGCACTTTATAATACCGATGCGGAGCAAAGATCCCCGGTCTTTGCTCCGCATCGGCACACATAGCAGGTCATTTCGACGCGACTCCGACTCTCATTTTTTGAACGTTCCTCATGGCAGTATTTACCCCAGTCAGTCTCGACGACCTCAACAACTGGCTTCCCCAATTTCCTTTAGGCAAAGCAACGGCGATCAAAGGCATTTCGTCCGGTATCGAAAACAGTAATTTCTTCATCTATACCGAAGCCGGCGAATACGTACTGACGATCTTTGAACAATTAACCTTCGAACAATTACCGTTTTACCTTGAACTGATGCGCCATCTGGCCCAGCGCGGCGTAGCAGTGCCCGCTCCGATTGCGAATCGGGAAGGGGCAATACTCAATGCGCTGCATGGCAAACCTGCGGCGATCGTCAGCAAGCTCGATGGCGAATCTCAAATGTCGCCCGGCCCGGCGCATTGCCATGAAGTCGGGGCGATGCTGGCAAAGATGCATCTGGCGGCGCAAGATTTCGCTATCGTTCAACCGAATTTGCGCGGCCTTTCATGGTGGCGTGAGACGACACCACGCGTCTTGCCGTTTTTACCTGAAGAAACCCGGCAATTGCTAGACGCCGAAATGCAGTTTCAGGAAACCTTTGCCGCCTCTCAGACGTATAAGAACTTACCAAGCGGCCCGGTGCATGCTGACCTTTTTCGCAACAATGTGATGTTTGATGGCGACCGGCTATCGGGATTTTTCGATTTCTATTTTGCCGGATGCGATACCTGGCTGTTCGACCTCGCCGTCACCGTCAATGACTGGTGTATCGATGTCGATAGCGGTGAGCTTGACCTCGCCCGGGTCACGGCAATGCTGGAAGGTTACCGTGCCGTGCAACCCTTTAGCATCGATGAACAATCCGCCTGGCAACCCATGTTGCGCGCTGCTGCATTGCGCTTCTGGCTATCCCGACTGTATGATTTTTATTTACCTCGCACAGCAGAAATGCTCACGCCCCATGATCCGACGCATTTTGAACGGATTTTAAGATTACGCATCGCTCACCCGGCTCCGGCCCTGTTCTGATAATGGAAAAATTGCCTGCAAAAACCGGCTGGATTTGGGTCAAAAGCGGCTTTGCGCTGTTTCGACGACAGCCTGCCGAAATCTCCACCCTATTCCTCGCCTACATGTTCATCATGCTTGCCGTCGGGATCATCCCGGTGCTGGGTCAGCTGCTGCCGCTGGTTCTGATCCCGGTATTTTCGATGGCGTTCATGCAAGCCTGCGTCCAGATCGAAAACGACAAACGCGTCTACCCAAACGTATTGCTGACAGGATTTCGCTCACCCGCGCTGAAACAGTTATTGTTACTTGGTTGTTTGTATCTGCTGGCAGCCATTATCGCCGTCGCTGCTTCGGCACTCATTGATGGCGGTGTCTTCTGGGAAGCGATGACGGGACAAATCCCGCTTGACGCTAAAACGGCGCAAGAGTCCAACATGACGCTGGCAATGATGTTTTCGGCAGCCGTCTATGTCCCGTTTGCGATGGCATTCTGGTACGCCGCACCGCTGATTATGTGGCAAAAAATGGGGGTCATGAAGGCTGTTTTTTATAGCTTTTTTGCTGTTCAGCGCGAAACCAAAGCGTTTCTGGTCTACGGACTGGCATGGATGCTTTTCGGTGTGATATTACCGGCCATCGTCAGCGTCATTATCGCGCTGGTGGTCGGCAGTGCATCGATTACACTCATGGTGCTGTTGCCGCTATCGATCGTGCTCACAGTGGTGATGTACTGCTCGTTTTATCCAACGTATACCACCGTATTTGGCAAACCTGATGTGGCCGATAAACTAGCCGACAAGTAAATATCAACATACCTTACATTTTCTGAGTTCATCAGGGAATGTAAGGTGCTACAAATCCTTCGGCCATATCCTTGGTTGACGCCTGCACACTCATCCCAACACTTCCACAACTGGCCTCTTCGGATTACCAGCGTTACGTTTGCAACAACGCCGCCCCAGTTCATTCAAAAGTCGCATCAACATCAGGCACATCTATGCCTGATTCATCAAATATTATTCATATTTAGCATTTTTAAATGTATTTGTATGAATCTTCATGAACGAAATCAGTGCATACACGATCCCTAAACAAGATCTGCATGATTTCTTACGGGTAATGCGGTCGCTGGTACTTTCACTCAACGCAGGCATCCGGAGCAATCTATTCAATGCGACTAAGCCATTACATCGCCCCTCCTCAAAAACATCGCCAATCAGAGACATATCTTTCCAATCGAACACATCAATCCTTTCGAAAAGTTGATCCCTCACTGAACTTCAATCTTCGTCAGCCCCTGGACAGGGTGCTGTTTGCGCTCTCTTTTATGAGTGCGGTCAATTGCGTAAATGAAAAAGATCACGTCAACGCCAATCGCCGTTGTGCGACAAGCCAAAAACAAACGCTACAGGAAGCATTAGCAAAAGCCATGCGTGGAGAGGAGCTAAAAAATACCGTTAAAGCGCAGATCCAAACCAGAACAGAATCGGCAACGAACACGGGGACGGATGCAGAATCCGCCGAAAAGACCGCACAAACCACTAACACTGACAATAGGGATAAGAAAGCCAGTCTCGCTACGACACGCGTGCTCAGAACACCCATCGTTCCTCACGCACCCCCCCTACCTATCCCGCTCGCGGCATTCAGGAGCAGCCTGCCGCCAGGCTCGTCTGTCAATCCCATAAAAAAACCAGCGTCCTCAGCAATAGCGATGGTACTTACCGAGCGTAACAGACTCTCTTCGTATCGCGCCGGAATCTGGCCAGATTTGATGAATATGGCTACGCATCAACCAGCCGCCAGTTACGTGCGCGTAAAATCCGACGGCAAAGGCGTCTTATTTCCCGGTATTGACACAGCACCGCTACAAAACTCACGATCATTGACTGAGGTGATGCAAAGTGGCACTACAACCACCCCGAAAATTGCGCAACGAGAATCGCTAACGGCCTTCTTTGACCGGATAAAGGATGACCACCCTCATCGACCCGACATCCGCAACGACCTTATCAACGTAACGTTTAATCGCGGGGTGGTAAGGCAATATCCCCTTAGACAAGTCATCACAGGACGATTTAACGACCAAAGCGTATTTTCATGGAAGTATCCTGTCGACTATCCTGACATCCTCAGAAATCGAATTGATATCCGCATGCAGGGGCTTCCAGACGTCACCAGGCACGTCGCCCCATCTCCTCTCCAAAAGCAACTACTCCACCCTTATCTCAAACTGGAGCTAATGTTCCAGCTCGCGGAGAACGCTATCGTCGATAAGATTATTGACGACTACAACGCGCAACATCCCGAAGCACTATCCACGCTAAAAAGTACCGATATCGTGGAGGTTCGCGCTCAGGAACATCATCTTTCGCTCTATTTGGGGAAACTTAATCTGATGGCGCTGGGCTGGGATTGGATCTCTGCAAGTAAAAAAGAGTACCAATTCAGCGTTGCCCGGATCGCGGGGAACGCGCATTTAGCCACCCTCGACGACTCACATTTCTTTTTCGACGTAAAGTTTCCCGGAAATCAACCTGCAGCACTGATCAACACGCTGGAACATGCTGGCGCGCTGCTGAAAACCGGTTTAACCGAGAACTTCAATCGCTTCATCAAAGATGAACCGGCCATGAGCGGGCAACGAAAAGCGCTGGAACTGATTTACAACTATCGACTACTCAATGTTCTTGCTGCGATAACAAATACGAGCAACACCACTACGTCAGCCGCACCAACGGCGACGGTGGGCTTCACGTGTCCTATCAATGTCATGGATGACGGAACTGATCACGTCATGAACGACCTTCTCACCAACAGCACCCCGCAGGTCCGTGCGCTGGTTGCAACATTGAAAAGCGAACAACCACCCCAAAGAGCTTTCCTACAACGTAAATATGCAGACAAGCCGTATGGCATTCATCTCCTGGTGGGAACTGTCAGCGTCCCTTATCGCAATGAGGTCACGGGCAAGCTGAGCGGGAATCTGCTGATCGACCTGGAGACGTCCGCATTTTATGATCTGCCCCTTATCACCGCACCAAGGGAGGCGGCAAATTATCGGGATCCGATCAGAAACGAAATGCCCGACACGCCAAAGTTCAAGATGTTCATCAAGAATCACCTGAGCGCAAATGCACGCAAGAGGCTGGAACCGGCACGTCTGGAGAACTTCCCGAAACCTACCATTCTTAGCAAACAAGCTTTACCTACGCCGCTCTCCATCATCTCAACTGATGGGCGGATAAACTGGCTAAAAAAGCAGGCAGGAATGCTATTTGGCAATAGCGACAAAAAAGAAATGGGAGCGCCGCTGATCTTCAAGGACATGCCCCAAATACACCAACTGAAAGAGCGGGGATTCACACGCTATATCCCCGGCATCAACCTGGAAGGACTGACGAAATCAGAATGCCAGGCGATCGTGATACAGAACGGTTATCTGGTGCGGATGGAAAAAGACATCGGCACCGAGAGCATGACCCTCGACCAGATAGACCGACGGCATCAA
Organism: Glaciimonas sp. GG7; assembly: GCF_052976905.1. NCBI lineage: Bacteria > Pseudomonadati > Pseudomonadota > Betaproteobacteria > Burkholderiales > Oxalobacteraceae > Glaciimonas > Glaciimonas sp. GG7. The sequence continues at coordinate 17,907 of NZ_JBRIIQ010000063.1, forward strand.
CTCAACCTTCTCATCTCTGGATTAGAAGCGACGGCGATGACGTTGAGCGCGGGCAGTGGCATTGCCGCGACTGTTCCGATCAAGGTCGCACTGGCAGCATACGCAGTGCTCGCCGAAACGACGGCCATTTCGCTGAAGGTGGCGCTGATATATGCGTTGGAGACGCGAGAAGAAGTCCGGGAGATGCTCGTCGACATTCTGGTACAGGCCTTTATGCTACCGATCGGAGCGTTGCTTGACATCAAGGATATTGCCGCCGCGATCCGCGTTATTTCTCGACTAAAGAATACCGCGACACTGAGCCAAGACGCGCTCCAACAACTCAGGCAACAAAAACAATGGCTGTTCGACAATGGGCTGACCACGGAGCAGGTTGATGGATTGGAAGCGCGACTGAGAACACTCGGACATGCTGTTGATGGGATGATCGGCGGCGCACCTGGTCCATCTAAAATAATAGGAAAGGGCAGCAGCGTCATTGACCCGCTCAAGTCGCCACTTCCTGAGATACCCGTTGAAAATCTGGCGCTAGGATCGACCGAACTTAGAATACGCGCCAGCCAAAAATTCGATGACATCATCGAGACGTTAAAAAATACGAGGGGTCTTCACCGCATCGGCCATCTGCCCAATGCCAAGGCGTTAAATAACCTGTTTCCTCTGGACGGCGCTCGCGCTGTAGGGCCGCTGGGGATACGCACAATGGCAGACATCGATACTGCAATGAAGTACACAAGCGAGATAAAAAATAGCAGATGGAACCAACACTATTGGGAACTGTTCGATCAGCTGACAACCATCGATGCATTTCAGACACTTACCCCAGCGCTCAAGTTGGAGTCCCTGGGAAAGCTGCATGACAGGTTGAAAAATATGGTGTATGCAAACCGCAAACTCAACGGATCGAAAAGAATGCCCGAACTTATTCTGCTTTTGTCAGAAGTGGAAACTGCGCTGTCGATTGTGAGGGGTGAAGGCCTGTTTGTCGTCTTAATTTCAAAAGGCAATCTTCAGGCAGGCTATCGTCATATCGATCACAAGTTAATCCAGTATTTTGCAAAATCATCGGATGGCAGCACTGCCGCAAATAAACGGCTCATCGCTAGTTTTCATGGGTTTTACAGGGATAGCACCAACATGATTGCATTACCCTCCGGCTTGAAGGTGAGCATGTTGGCACCACACGATCTACCGCTTAAAGACCCTTCGCTCAGCTATATTATCAAGTCAAATAATTGGCAGGCGTATGTCGATATCCGAGGAAACATCGCAACGCCAAATGAATTTAAAAAAATCAAAGAGGGGATCAAACATCAACCGGAACAGACGCAATTTGACAAAATAGGACAAGGAAATGAGAGGCCGATTGGAGCACCGGGGACACCGGATGTCGCTCCTGTCCCGGGCGATGATATTCGTAATTATGAATACGTCTATTTCGAAAACGATCCGACGCCAAAGGAGATCACGCAAATAATAGTCGATCAAAATACCATCGCCAAATCCGCCCAATCGCCTGACATTGTCGGCGCTGACGTTCTGACGGCGCATCCGAACATTCTCGACCCAAGATACGACGAAACCGACCAACTGAGTATGAAAGACATCATTACGCTTCACAATGAAGGCAAACTGGTAAATGCCGATGGCGAACCTTACGAAGAAATCGTATTTTCACATTGCCGAAGTCATGCGCTTGAAAGAGATGACGAGATGTATAGCTATCTGGTTGACGAGAGTGCGGCTATTGAAGAGGGTGTGGCAAAGGGGCTGGTCCCCCTCGATGTTTTTGAGAGCACTCTGAAATTTCAAAAAACAAACTACGTCATCGCAACCATTCGGACCGGGACTATTTTGGTGCGCCCGACAGTCGATATATTGCGTCGGATAAAAATGCTTAGCGCTGACATTGCTACTTGCGCATAAATAAACGGTGGTGAGGAATGTAGCCGCCCTCACCAACTTTTACGATAGCACGCCAGAAAAACATCAGACCTTTTCGAGCTTAGCAATTCCCAAATCCAGTAATTTCATACCGTGCTTGCCAAAGTTAATCTGAGCACGCGCGCCGTCGCTATCGCCTTCGATATTGACAATCACGCCTTCACCGAATTTTTGATGCGCGACGCTTTCACCGATGCGCCAGCCGACGTCTTTTTTAGCAAATTTGTTGGCAATACTATTGGCCCCGGTTTGCGGTGTATCCACCCACGCCGCTTTCGGATGCGCGAACCAATTATTTTGCTGTGGCGGTTTGAGTTTCGGCGACAACCACTTGAGCGACTCTGGCGGCAACTCATCGAAAAACCGCGAGCGCAGGTTGTAACGGGTCTGCCCGTGCAGCATGCGCGTCTGTGAAAAACTCATATATAAACGCTTTTTGGCACGGGTAATGGCGACGTACATTAAGCGCCGCTCTTCCTCAACGCTGGCGTCTTCTTTTTGCGAATTTTCGTGCGGGAACAACCCCTCTTCCAGACCGGTAATAAATACCGCCTCAAACTCCAGTCCTTTGGACGAGTGAACCGTCATCAATTGCAAGGCATCCTGTCCGGTCTTGGCCTGATTATCCCCGGCCTCCAAAGAAGCGTGCGACAAAAATGCCGACAGCGGCGACATGATCAGCGCCAGTTGCGCATCCGCATCGATAATCTCAACGCCATCGGCGGTCGTGATCAACGATGCTGCCAATACATCAGCCTTAGGACCCAGCAGCGCCGGTGCATCCGCGCCAAAACCTTCTTCAGAGACGAACTGGGTCGCCGCATTGACCAGTTGCTCCAGATTCTCGATCTTGTCCTCGCCCTCTCTCTCAGTCTGATAATAGGTAATCAAGCCACTCATATCGAGCATCACCTGCACCATCCCCGGCAACGGCAATTGCTGCGCCTCGAACCGGGCACCCTCGATCAATTTGAGAAATGCGCCCAACGAAGTACCGGCTTTGCCTGGCACGTACGGCACTGCCGCATACAACGACAGATCGTGCTGTTTTGCCGCATCCTGCAAGTGTTCCAGCGCACGCGCACCAATCCCACGAGTCGGAAAATTCACCACCCGCAAAAATGCCGAATCGTTGTGTGGGTTGTCCATCAGTTGCAAATAGGCGATCCCATGTTTGACTTCGGCACGCTCAAAATAGCGTTGACCGCCATACACCCGGTAAGGAATACCGGCGGCAACCAACGCATGCTCAATCACCCGCGATTGGGCGTTGGAGCGATACAGGATCGCAATTTCACTCTCAGTAATGCCCTCGTTGATGAGGCTTTTCGCCTCTTCAACGATCCACTGCGCTTCCAGCACATCGCTGGTGGATTCGTAAATCCGGATCGGCTCACCATGCCCGGCATCCGTGCGTAGGTCTTTACCGAGGCGCTTACTATTGTTGGAGATCAGCATATTGGCGGTATCGAGAATATGACCATGCGAGCGATAATTTTGCTCAAGCTTGATCAGATTTTCGACCTTAAATTCGCGCTGGAATGTACTCATATTGCCGACATTGGCACCGCGAAATGCATAAATACTTTGATCGTCATCGCCCACCGCAAAGACCGCACCGCCGGGTCCGGCCATCAGTTTTAGCCACTTGTATTGCAGATCATTGGTGTCTTGAAATTCGTCGACCAGAATATGTTTAAAGCGGGCTTGATAATGCTCACGCAAGGGCTGATTGCGGACCATCAATTCATACGTACGCAATAACAATTCAGCAAAATCAACCACGCCTTCACGCTGGCATTGCTGATCGTAGAGCGCGTATAACTCGACAAATTTTCGGTTGTAATCATCATTGGCCTCGACCTCGTGCGCGCGCAAACCCTGATCTTTTGCGCCATTGATGAAGTACATCAAATTGCGCGGCGGATATTTTTCATCATCAATATGGAGCGACTTAAGCAGGCGCTTGATGGCCGACAATTGGTCTTGCGAATCCAGAATCTGAAAGGTCGATATCAAACCGGCATCTTTGTAATGCGCACGCAACAAACGATTACAGAGTCCGTGAAACGTCCCTATCCACATACCGCGTGTATTGATCGGCAACATTGCCGAGAGCCGCACATTCAACTCTTTGGCCGCCTTATTGGTAAATGTGACCGCCAACACGCCAGCGGGCGAAACTTGTCCGGTTTGCACCAGCCACGCAATGCGGGTAATTAACACGCTAGTCTTACCTGAACCGGCTCCGGCGAGAATCAAGGCGGGTTGGGCCGGCAAGGTAACTGCGGCGAGTTGTTCTGGATTGAGGTTTTGGAGGAGTTTTTGCATCCCGCCATTATATGCCGCGCCGATACCGTTGAGAGCGTGCAAGATCTGAGGAGATTGACAGACGTTGGCGGGAAATCGCTTTTCCAGGATTATGCACGCCGGAAAGGACTTGCCCGCTTCCGCTTAATCGGCCCGTACTGAAATCGGGCCGGGTCGAAGCCGACGCGCTGGGTCAAGAGTTCATCGCCGTCGATACGCTCTGCCAGACTCTCGATGTCGGGCTTTGACACGCCGATCTGCGCGAAATGCTCCTGCCAGGTGTTCACGATCGCAATGACTGCGACCACTTCAGCCGCAGCCTCAGCGGAAAGCAGGCCGAATGCCTCGCACTGCGACATCGCGTTTTCAAGCGTCGATTCGCGGCCCTGGATACCGCAGATGAACTCCTGAAATCCTTGCCCTGAGTTCGTAGGAAGGACATCGTAAGCCGGTGCCAGCTTCAGGCGACCATTTCCGAACGGGTTCACAACCAGCAGCGAGTGATTCTTCTCATGGTCATCGGTGTTGTCGATCAGAATATTGAAGACCATGCGACGAAACAGCTCGCGTGCATCGCTCTGATTGGTGTCGTCTTGCGTGATGCCGACACGGCGGAGAATTCGCGCCAACTGGGGATACCCCATTTCGGGTTCGTCGCCGGACGCAGTGGCTGCGCGGATGGCGGTACCTGCTGAAATACTATGTATGCGCCGACCCGGCTCGCGATCAAAGCGACGAATAGCGATAGCGTTCGCGCCTGCGAGGTGGATGATCCGGGTTTCTGCCGTGGTAATGCCTGCGCGCCTGGCAAGCGTCATCGTCGCATGCTCGATAAGCGGCGTGTCGACCGGTTCGCCGTTAAAAAACTTGATGACCCACTGCGTATCGTCGATGTCGATAAGTGCCTTTGGCTTCGCGCCGCCGAGGCTACCGCCAGCGCGGATAATCTTCGCCTCCAACGCGCTAATCGGCTCCGAGGCCTCAATCTTTAAAGCGACCTCACTGAGCTGTTGCGCATCCTCAAGTCGAGGGAGCGGACTCGCAGCTTGCGCACTGTAGGTGCTTGACGACGTAGAAACGCCGAGCGCACCGAAGCGGTCATCACCAGCGTAATAGAGATATTCCATCAGAGAAAGGCGCTTGGGCTTGACCACGAAGCGGATGACCTTCTCGCCCCAACGGTCCGGACGCGCGTCGTCGACCGCACCGACCGCGCGCGCCGCATCGGCTGTCAAACGGCCTGGCGGCAAGAACTCGGTGTCGATGAGCGGCA
>NZ_JBRIIQ010000064.1:0-23373 GCF_052976905.1 Glaciimonas sp. GG7
AGCTTCTCTAGGCGCCCGGTTCATCGAGCACGAATCGATACAAGAAGCAAACACCCCCCCGCCATGCATATTCGCCACCGCCCGCACGATGGCAAGCCCAAGCCCATATCCATGCTGTGCCCCCTGATCATGCCGCGCTGCATCGACCCGATAGAAACGATCGAACAGCCGCTGCAAATGCGCCTGAGAAATCGGCTCGCCCGGATTAGCAACGGCGATCTGTGTCAGATTTTCCTGTCGCGTGATGGTGACGATAATCTCTGCACCAGCACTGGAGTGCTGTATAGCGTTTTGTAAAAGATTACTGATCGCGCGACGAAATAAAGCCGTCTCGATCGGTGCCTCAACGTTGATATCGCCAGCGATACTGACCGTCATACCGCCGTCATCAAGAATGAACTCAAAAAACTCAACCGTCTTCCTGACCTGATGCGCGACAGAGGCCACAATCAGTCCGGTTGCCGGTTCGCCCTGATCGGCGCGGGCCAGAAATAACATGTCATTGATGATCGAACGCATCCGTTCCAGATCTTCCAGATTCGATTGCAATACCTCTTCAAACTCAGCCGCGTTACGCTCTCGTGACAGGGCAACCTGCGTCGTGCCGATGATGTTGCCTAGTGGCGTGCGTAGTTCATGCGCGACATCGGCGTTGAATCCTTCGAGCTGTTTGTAGGCGTTTTCGATACGATCGAGCGCGCCGTTAAACGTGCTGGCCAGATCCGATAGTTCATCGGGCAGACGCATTATTTGCAGACGTTGAGATAGCGTTTTCGGACTAAAACTCCGGGCTTCATTCGAAAGCTGTTTCAACGGTCGCAGACCGACTTGAGCGATCCAATAGCCCAGCAGCATGACGAGTACGACGCCCGCCAGAGACAGGCTGATGAGCGCAGTCACGAATGCATGCAAAGTATGAAAATACGGTTCGGAATCGATGCCGACAATGAGACGCACGGGCGGGCGTTCACCGAGTGCGGCGATGGTTTTCGTCATCGTCCGTAATGGATATTCGCGCTGGCGGAGGTGAATATTGCCTAAGCCACTTGCGTCGCGCTCCAGATTGTCGATCTCGGCCAGGCCTTGCCCAAACTGAAAGCGCGGATCATCACTCAGAATCCAGTAGCGCTTGCTGCCGTCGGTGGGCGTTAAGGTGTCGAGTTTCGCTTGTACGCGTGGCCAGCGGGCAACGCTGTCGTTATGCGCAATCATGTACTGCATGTCCTGAAATACGGTGTGTAATTCTTCCTGCTGATGGCGCTCTAGTTCGCGATGGACGACGCTATACAGCGACGCACCAATGAGTGAAAAAGTCAGCAACGCAGCCGCAGCAAACATCGTCACCAGACGCACTGTGATGGAGCGCTTCATGCGGTTGTCTCATCCTTGCGCAATTCCAACACATAGCCCATGCCACGGATGGTATGCAGCAATTTGGGCGTAAATGGCGTATCTATTTTATTGCGCAGCCGTTTGATGGCGACTTCGACGACGTTGGTGTTGCTGTCGAAATTCATGTCCCAGACCAGTTCTGCAATGGCGGTCTTGGACAGAATTTCACCTTGCCGACGTGCGAGCACGACTAGCAATGAAAATTCCTTGGCCGTGAGATCGATGCGGGTATTGCTGCCGTTGCCATTGCCATTATTACCATCGCCGCGCCAGGCTTTGCGGCTGAGCAGGTCGATGTGCAGGTCGCCGATACGGAGTTGGCTGGCTTCTTGCGTTCTGCCGCGCCGCGCTAATGCCTGCAAGCGGGCCAATAATTCAAGGAAGGAAAACGGTTTAATCAGATAATCGTCGGCGCCGTCATGCAAGCCCTTGATGCGGTCTTCGACGCTGTCGCGTGCGGTCAGCATGATGACCGGCGTGTGTTTGATGGCGCGTAGCGCATGCAATATCGCAAACCCGTCAATCCCGGGCAGCATGACATCGAGCACGATGACGTCGTAATCGTGCTGCAACGCCAAATGCTGACCGTCGATGCCGTTATGTGCGAGGTCGACCGTGCAGCCTTGCTCGGTCAAGCCTTTGTACAAATAATCGGCAGTTTTCAGTTCGTCTTCGACGATCAGGATTTTCATAAGTGATCAAATAAGTTAGCAACTAAGGTAGCAACTAAGGTAGCAACTAAGGTAACAACTGAGTGTGCATGGATTGTTAATCTGCCAGTGCGACCGTTTCCTGTGTTCCCGCCTGGCGTGCTTTGCGCGCTGCTTTTTTTCTCTCGTACCAAAAATGGGCACGATCCAGATACAGATACACCACCGGCGTCGTGAACAGCGTCAATATTTGCGACAGAATCAAACCGCCGACCATCGCATAGCCCAGTGGTCGCCGTAGTTCTGATCCTGCGCCGTGGCCCAGCATCAATGGCAAGCCACTCAGGAGGGCGCACATGGTCGTCATCATGATCGGGCGAAAGCGCAGCAAACAGGCCTGAAAAATCGCTTCTTCTGGTGCCATGCCTTTTTCGCGTTCGGCGGTGAGCGCAAAATCGACCATCATGATGCCATTCTTCTTGACGATGCCGATCAATAAAATGATGCCGATCAAGGCGATCACGCTGAGATCGTAGCCGCCCGCCATCAGGATTAGCAATGCACCCACACCGGCGGATGGCAGTGTGGACAAAATGGTCAGCGGATGGATATAGCTTTCATACAGCAAGCCCAGCACGATATACACCGCTGCCAGCGCCGCTGCGATCAGGTACGGCTGCGATGACAGCGAATCGCCGAAGGCTTTGGCTGCGCCCTGGAAAGCGCCGCTCAAAGTGTGCGGCACGCCCATTGCGGTTTGCGCTTGTCCAATCGCCGTGACAGCGTCTCCAAGCGCCACGCCGGGTGCCAAATTGAACGAGATCGTCACCGCCGGAAACTGACTTTGATGGCTGATCGAGAGGTAGCCGGTTTTGGTGGTATCGACGCTAATAAATGAAGACACCGGTATTTGCTCCCCGGTCAAAGGGGACTTCACAAAGAGTTTGTCAAACAAGGCCGGGTCAGTTTGTAATGCTGGCGTGACTTCGAGCACGACGTGATAGCTGTTGACCTGCGTAAAGTATTGCGCAACCTGACGCTGACCAATGGCGTCATAAATGGTGGAATCGATCAACGCCGGTGTAATCCCAAAACTCGATGCGCGCGCCCGGTCAATGGTCAGCGTGGCGGTCGCCGCCGCGTTTTGCTGATCGGAGGCGACGTCTGTGAGTGCCGGTAATTCGCGAAAGCGTGCCAGCAGTTTCGGTACCCATACATTGAGCTCATCGAGCGAGGAGTCGGTGAGCGTGTATTGATATTGGGTCCGCGCCAGACGGCCGCCGACGTTGATATCTTGCCCAGCCTGGAGGAACAGATTGACGCCTTGAATTTTGGCGATCTGAGGCCGCAAGCGGGTAATGACTTCATCGGCGGAGGCGGTACGGCCTTCGTCTTTTGGTTTCAGGCTGATAAAGAAATTGCCCGTGTTGTAGGTATTCTGACCGCCGCTCATGCCGAAGCCGGTGACGTCGGGATCTTGCCGAATCACGTCGGCCAGTTTCAGCATTCTGGCGTTCATCGACGCAAAAGAGGCATCCTGTGCGGACTCGGCAAAGCCGAACACAAAGCCGGTGTCTTGCTGCGGGAAAAAGCCTTTGGGGATAATGATAAACAGCACAACCGTGGCCGCCACGGTCCCAAGAAATACGCATAGCGTCATGAATTGATGACGTAATACAACGATCAAGCCGCGTTTGTAGGCATTGAGCATAGTGTCGAAGGCATGTTCAAACCAGAGCGCCAGACGGCCATGTTTTTCGTCGTGATGATTGCGCAAAAAGCGCGAACACAGCATCGGCGTCAAGGTCAGCGAAATGATGACCGAGACCGCAATGGTCAGCGTCACGGTGATGGCAAACTCGCGGAACAAACGGCCTACAATCCCGCCCATGAGCAGCAATGGAATAAACACGGCTACCAGCGAGACCGAAATCGAAATAATAGTGAAGCCGATTTCGCCCGCGCCCTTGTAGGCGGCTTCCATCGGGGTCATGCCTTCTTCGACATGACGGTAAATATTCTCCAGCATCACAATCGCGTCATCGACCACGAAACCGACCGAAATCGTCAGCGCCATCAGTGACAGATTATCCAGACTAAAGCCGACGATATACATCACGACAGCCGTCCCCATCAACGCCAATGGTACGGTTACGCTGGGAATCAGAGTTGCCGGAACATTGCGTAAAAACATGAAAATCACCATCACCACCAAGGCGATGGTGAGCACCAACGTGAGTTCAACGTCCAGTACCGAGGCGCGGATGGTCTGGGTGCGGTCGATGATCGTGTTGACCCGTACCGACGGCGGAATCGCAGCTTGCAGGCGTGGTAATGCGGCCTTGATCCTGTCTACCGTTTCAATGACGTTCGCGCCTGGTTGCTTGGTAATGGCCAGTACGATGGAGCGACCATTGATGATGGTGTTACCGGCAGGGGCAGCTTTTCCGGCGTAGGCCCAACCGGCAACTTTCATGTTTTCCGGTGCATCAATGGCGATGCCGATATCGCGCACGCGCACCGGCGCACCATTTTTGTAGGCCAGCACCATGTCATTCCACGGTTTGGCTTTGAGCAATTGATCGTTGGTATAGACGGTGAAACTTTGCTTGTCACCGTCGATGGTGCCTTTGGGCTGATTGACGGTGGTGTTGGCGATGACGCCGCGAATATCTTCCAGATTCATGCCCAGCGCTGAAAGTTTGGCGGGATCGACCTGAATCCGTATCGCGGGCTTTTGCGCACCGCCGATATTGACCAGTCCGACGCCGGTAATTTGAGAAATCTGTTGCGCCAGAATGTTGTCGGCGTAGTCGTTGACATCAATCAACGGCAGTGTTGACGATTGCACCGCCATCACCAGAATCGGGGAGTCGGCCGGATTGATTTTTCGAAACGTTGGCGGGTTCGGCAAGTTAGCCGGGAGCTGCCCGCTGGAGGCGTTAATCGCCGCCTGGACATCCAGCGCGGCGGCGTCGATATTGCGGTTGAGGTCGAATTGCAGCGTGATTTGGGATGAGCCAAGTGCGCTGGTTGAGGTCATTTGCGACAACCCTGCGATCAACGAAAACTGGCGTTCCAACGGTTGCGCAACATTCGAGGCCATCGTTGCCGGATCAGCACCGGGCAGATTGGCGGAGACCTGAATGGTCGGAAAATCGACTTGCGGCAACGGCGCGACCGGCAGCAACGGCCAGACCGCAATACCGACCAACATGATGGCGATGGCGAGTAGTGTGGTTCCGATAGGGCGCTTGATGAAGGTGGCGGAGATGCTCAATTAGCCGCTCCTTTTGCCGGGGTGCCAGCTGACGCGGCTGACACAGCTGGCACAGCGGTTTCCACTATTTTCACGCCGGGCTTGAGTTTGTATTGTCCATCAACGACGATCTTTTGACCGACGCTCAGACCCTTATCAATAACGGCGACACCATCCTGATTTTGTAGGACATGGACGGCTTGCGTATTGACGCTTTCATCTGCCGCAACTACATAGACGTAAGTGCCGTCCTGACCGCGCTGAATGGCGGCAGCAGGAACGGTTAATACCTGTGCTAAATCCGCTAAATACAGACGCATATTGATGTATTGCCCGGGCCATAAAACGTGCGTCGGGTTGGCAAAGGTCGCTTTCAATTGCACGGTGCCGGAGGTGGTGTCGATCTGATTGTTGAGTAAGGTCAGGCGGCCATTGGCGAGCGCTTGCATGCTGTTGCGGTCTAATGCGGCGACCTTTAAGGGTTGCTTGCCTTGCAGCGCTTGATTGATGATTTGAAAGTTTTCTTCCGGCAGGGTGAAGACAGCGGTGATCGGATCCACCTGATTAATGACGACCAAGCCATTGGCATCGGCGGCGTGCACGATATTGCCGGCATCGACTAGCCGCGCACCGACGCGACCGCTGATCGGTGCGTTGATGGTGGTGTAGCTGAGCTGGACTGAGGCGTAACTGATTTGGGCGTCATCGGTTTTTAAGGCGGCTTCAAGTTGGCTCACCAGCGCTTTTTGCGTATCGAGCGTTTGTTGCGTGGCAGCGTCTTGTGTGCGCAGTACGGTGTAGCGTTGCAGGTCGAGTCTGGCGTTGGTCAATTGGGCCTGGTCTTTGGCCTTGACGGCTTGAGCCTGAGCTAATTGCGCTTGTTGTCCACGCGGATCAATCTGCGCCAGTAATTGTCCTGCTTTGACATCCTGACCTTCGGTGAAGCCGACTTTGACGAGCTGGCCGTCGATCCGGGTTCTGACAGTGACGTTGGCGTTGGCGGTGACGGTGCCTACGCCAGTCAGGTAGAACGGTATGTCTTGCTGTTTGACCAGCGCCGTCGTTGCCTCGATAGGCAAGTCTTCGGCCACAACGGTGTCGGTTTTGTGTCTGGCTTTCCAGATCCCGGCAGCGATCAGGATCAGGATGGCTGCGGCAATGAGAACGGTTGAGCGTCGGCGGGGAAGTGGTGTGGACATGTTTTGCTTACTCACTTTATTGACGAAATTAATTGGTTTTGTTCAGGGTGGCTAATGCGTCTTTGGTCAACGCAGTGGCATCCCAGCCTCCGCCGATGGCTTTGATCAGGCCGACGCTGGCAATGAGTTGACGACCACGCAGTTGCACCGCTGTGCGCGCATTGCTGAGCGCCGTTGTTTGCGCGACGACGACGCTTAAGTAGGTGGTGGTCCCGGCGCGGTATTGCGCCAGTGCCAGCCGTTCGGCGAGTTCGGACGCGGCGACCGCCTGATCCTGTACTACGCCTTCCCGGTCCAGCACGTTTAAGGTGTTCAGATTGTCTTCAACGTCCTGAAACCCGCCGAGTACGGTTTGTTTATATTGCGCGACAGCGACGTCATAGGCGGCAACGGCTTGTGCGCTGTGGGCGCGTCGCAAACCACCATCAAAAATGGTTTCTGCCAATGCCGCGCCGAGCGACCAGACCCGGCCCGGCGTATCAAACCAGGTCCCCAGACTGCTGGCATTGAAGGCACCATTGGCGCTGAGCATCAGGCTGGGGAAATAGGCGGCTTTGGCTACGCCGATGTTGGCGTTGGCGAGTGCGGCGCGGCGTTCGGCGGCAGCAATGTCTGGACGACGCTCAAGCAGATCCGAGGGCAGGCCGGACGGGACCATGGGTAAATGTGCCACTAAAGGGACGGTGGAGGCGGCGCTGATGGCTGCGAGCGTAAATGCGGCAGGCGATTTGCCCTGCAACATCGCAATGGCGTGCTCTAACTGGCCGCGTTGTGCATCGAGATCAATGGCTTGCGCTTGCGCGGTTCTTAATTGCGCTTCGGCTTGGGCGACATCCGAGCGCAAGGCTACACCTGCGTTGTACTGGCTTTGCGTGAGCTGCAGCGAACGGGTATAGGCGGCATCGGTGCGTGCATACAGATCTTTGAGCTGATCGGTGACGCGCAGTTGCAGATAATCCTGCGCCAACGTGGTCTGGATACTCAGCCGTGCTGCGGCCAGATCGGCAGCGCTGGCCTGGGTTCCGGCGTCGCCTGCCTCGACCGAGCGGCGTACCGCGCCCCAGATATCGGGCTCCCAACTGGCGTTGATGGTGGCGCTATATTGTTTGCCTTCAGTGACAACGCCAGCGGAGGCAGAGCGTGAGCGGCCAACGCCCATGCCTACGCCTGCTGTTGGCCAAAAGCCTGCGCGGGCGGCGTCGGCGGTGGCGCGGGCTTGTCGGTATTGGGCTTCGGCTTGACGGATATTTTGATTGGCCTTGTTGGCCTCGATCATCAGCGTATTGAGGGTGCTATCGCCGTAGGTTTCCCACCATGGATGGTTGGTGTCAATCTGCTGCGGCGTGGCAGTTTTCCATGCCGTATTTTCTTTAAAGGCGGCTGGGGTGTCGATCTGAGGACGCACGTAATCGGGACCGACGGCGCAGCCGGAGAGCGTGGCAGACAACGCCGCGGCAACGGCGCAGACACTCAGACGCCTGTGGAAATAGGGCAAAAATAGGGTTGAAGTCATGGCCTGTGAGCGGTAAGGCAATCGGTTGCAATGTTTGTCCGGCCATAAAAATAGTCGCCGGAAAGGCATGTTTACCGATGTACTTTAAGCGCTTCTGGCAGACCACAGGCTGTCATGAATATGACAAATTTGTCAGTTTTGCTCAGTTTTTTTGCGTGTTTCTGTGCGGAAATTAGTTGGGTGTTCGTCCGTGTCGAATCCGCAGGGTACTAATAACTGTCCCGAGCAGCGTGGCGCAAGCGGCCACCCATAATGAAAAGTGGACTGCACTAGCATCGACCGATGCGGTGTTAGCGCTGTGGGCGAGCCGATTGCCAGCAGCCGCCAATGCGATGGCGACTAACGCCGCGCCGAGAGACTGGCCAAAGGTGCGGGCGATGGCTAATACGCCGGAAGCGGTGCCGCTACGCGAGCGTGGTGCGTTGCTCATCATTTCCCGGTTATTCGGGCTTTGGAAAAAACCGAAACCTATGCCGCAAATAAAGGCGCGCCACAAAATATCGATGACCGAGGGATGCTCTCCCAGCAAGGTCAGCAACACCAGCCCAAGCGTGTAGACGGCCAACCCGCAAGTGGAGAGCAGGGCCGCCGGATAACGGTCAGCGAGCCGTCCTGCGATAGGCGCAACAATCACGATTGCCACCGGCCACGGTGTAAACAGCGCCGCAGACATCAGGGGGCTGAAGCCGTAAGCCCCTTGAAACAGAAACGGCAATGAAATAAAGGCAATCCCCTGGCCGATAAACGAACATAGCGAGGTAGCGACGGCCATCGAAAAGCGCACGGAAGAAAAAATGTCTAACGGCAATAAAGGTGCGGCGGCACGTTTTTGCCGAACAATAAAGAGCGCAGTTGCAAGCAGCCCAACGCCAGCTAACATGGCTTCGTTTGCCCAGCTGTCATGGCGCGATAATCCATCGACCGCTGAGACGATGGCGGCTAATGCCAGCGCTGACAATATGGCGCCGGCGATGTCGAATTTGCCGCCGTGACCGCGATCCGAGGGCAATACCCTTCGCGCTAATAGCAAGGTAACAATGCCAATCGGCACATTGACGGCAAATAACCAGGGCCAACTTAGTACCGACAACATCGCGCCGCCGATGGCCGGGCCTGCCGCTAGCGAGGAGGCGACGACCATGGCATTGATGCCGAGGGCCGAGCCGAGCAAGCGAGAGGGGAAAATATTGCGATACAACGCCGGGCCGATACTCATGGCCGCCGCCGCGCCGATTCCCTGTACAAAACGCAAAATATTGAGTGACAGCAATGACTGCGACAAAGCGCAGCCTAGCGAACTAAGCGTAAATAACAGAATCCCGCCCATGTACAGCCGCCGAAAACCAATTACATCGCCGAGCGAGGCAAACGCCACCATCGTCATGGCACCCGCCAGAATGTAGGCGTTAGCGATCCAGACGGCGGCCGATGGAATGACGTGCAAGTCACGCGCAATGATCGGTAGCGCGACGTTGACGATGGAGCCGTCGAGTACGGTCATGCCGGTACCTAAAATCATGACAATAATGGCGACACGGCGCTGTGCGCCCGGGATGCCATCGTCGCCTTCAAGATCGGTAAAAAGTCTGCTCATAGTGTTGGGGGTGGACGATTGAACCTAGGAAGTGCAGAATTATTACATGATGGACAATTCTTTGCCGACGGCATTATTTTGGTGGATTTCGTTGACGTGACCCGTCTTTTTCAGTGTTGCACAGGATAAATACGCAAGCAGGTCAAGGCAAGGATTGCTTGATCGTCAGTTAAGAATCGCGTGCTTTTTTTCAGAATGCAGGCGGTTGATTAAGGTATAATTTCAATTTCCCGCATGTGCCGTTCGGCACCTTCCGCAATGACCAAGTTTGTATTTGTTACCGGCGGCGTAGTTTCCTCCTTAGGTAAAGGGATTGCAGCCGCTTCCCTCGCAGCGATCCTCGAATCGCGCGGCCTCAAAGTCACCCTCATTAAGCTCGATCCGTACATCAACGTTGATCCCGGCACGATGAGTCCTCTCCAGCACGGCGAAGTATTTGTCACCGACGATGGCGCAGAAACCGATCTCGATCTCGGCCACTATGAGCGTTTTATTACGACGCGCATGAAGAAAGTGAATAACTTCACTACCGGGCAGGTCTACGAATCGGTTATCCGCAAGGAACGCCGGGGCGAATACCTCGGTAAAACCGTGCAAGTCATTCCGCATATCACCAATGAAATCCAGGATTACATCCATCGCGGCGCCGAAGGTTTTGACGTGGCGCTGGTAGAAATCGGCGGCACCGTTGGCGATATCGAATCCCTGCCGTTTCTTGAGGCAGCCCGTCAATTGAGTCTGCGCGCTGGCCGTAAAGCGGCGGCGTTTGTGCATTTGACGCTGGTGCCTTACTTGCCATCGGCAGGCGAGCTGAAAACCAAGCCGACGCAGCATAGCGTGCAGAAATTGCGCGAAATCGGGATTTTGCCCGATGCATTGTTGTGCCGCGCCGACAGACCGATTCCTGACGAAGAGCGCGCCAAGATTTCGTTGTTCTCGAATGTTGAGAACGAGGCCGTGATTTCGGTTTGGGATGCGGACACGATCTACAAAATTCCACAAATGTTGCACGACCAAGGGCTGGACGCGATTATTTGCGAAAAGCTGGGCTTGTCGCCGCAGCCAGCCGATTTGACGATGTGGACCAATCTGGTCCATGCGCTGGAAAATCCGCAGCATGAGCTCACCATCGGCATGGTCGGCAAATACGTCGATCTGACCGAGTCGTACAAATCATTGACCGAGGCCTTGCGTCACGCCGGGATTCATACCGGTGCACGCGTCAATATTGAGTATCTGGATTCGGAAGAAATTGAAGCCAAAGGGACTGAGTCGTTATCGAAATACGATGCGATTCTGGTGCCGGGCGGCTTTGGTAAGCGTGGCGTGGAAGGCAAGATCAACGCCGCACGCTTCGCCCGTGAAAATAAAATACCGTATCTCGGTATTTGCCTTGGTATGCAAGTGGCCTTGCTGGAATTCGCCCGTAACGTGGCCGGTCTGAACTTGGCAAACTCCACTGAGTTTGACGAGCAAACCGAACAGCCGGTCGTCGCACTCATTAACGAATGGCAAAATCACGACGGTAAAGTCGAGACGCGGGACGCGAACTCCGATCTGGGCGGCACGATGCGTCTGGGCGCGCAAACCTGCGATATCAAGCCGGGTACGCTGGCTTCTGAAATCTACGGTTTGACGGTAACTGAGCGTCATCGTCATCGTTATGAGGCGAATAATCACTATCTGGATCGGATTGAAGCGGCTGGTTTGGTCGTCTCTGCACGCACACCGACCGAAGAGTTATGCGAAGTCATGGAATTGCCGCGCACTGGCGAACATGCCCACCCTTGGTATGTCGGCGTGCAATACCATCCTGAATTCAAATCGACGCCGCGTGACGGGCATCCTTTGTTCATCTCGTTTATCTCGGCAGCATTGGCGCATCAGCAAGCGCTTGCTAAAAAATCTGAGGCTTAAGGAAAACCATGAAACTTTGCGGCTTTGATATTGGCCTGGATCAGCCATTTTTTCTGATAGCCGGTCCTTGCGTGATCGAATCGCGCCAGATGGCGTTCGATACCGCTGGTGAATTAAAAGAGATCACCAGCGCGCTGGGTATTAACTTTATTTACAAGTCTTCATTTGACAAGGCTAACCGTTCGTCTGGTACCTCTTTCCGTGGCCTTGGCATGGAAAAAGGGCTGGAAATTTTAGGGGACGTCAAAAAACAACTTGGCGTGTCTGTATTGACGGATATCCATGCGATTGAAGAGATCAAGCCAGTTTCCGCCGTCGTAGACGTGCTGCAAACGCCGGCGTTTCTGTGTCGTCAGACTGACTTCATCCATGCATGCGCTCAGTCGGGCAGGCCTGTGAATATCAAGAAAGGCCAATTTTTGGCCCCGCATGATATGACCAATGTGATCGATAAAGCACGCGCTGCTGCGCGCGAAGCCGGTTTGCCGGAGAATAATTTCATGGCCTGCGAACGCGGTGCGTCGTTTGGTTATAACAATCTGGTGTCCGACATGCGCTCCCTGGCGATCATGCGTGAAACCGGTTGTCCGGTCGTGTTTGACGCGACGCATTCGGTGCAATTGCCGGGCGGGCAGGGCAGTACTTCGGGTGGTCAGCGTGAGTTTGTGCCTGTCCTGGCGCGGGCGGCGATTGCGGTGGGAATTTCCGGTCTATTTATGGAAACCCATCCTGATCCGTCCAAAGCGATGTCGGACGGTCCCAATGCAGTGCCGTTGGGACGGATGAAAGAATTACTGGCGACGTTGATCGAGTTAGACCGTGTGGTGAAAAAGAACGGTTTTCTCGAGACACATTTTGCTTGAAATGACACACCGCGCCATCATTGAACAATGATGGCGCGGTGTTTTTGTTGGTCTACATTATTAGCTTCAAAGCAGTGCTTCAGTACAAATTGCGCATAAGTTGCGTACAAATTGAACATGAGTTCAGACCTGATCATTATGAATAGAGGAAATACATGAGTGCAATTGTTGACATCATCGGCCGCGAAATTATTGATTCACGCGGCAACCCAACTGTCGAATGCGACGTCTTGCTGGAGTCCGGTGTCATGGGCCGCGCATCGGTTCCGTCCGGTGCTTCGACTGGCTCGCGTGAGGCTGTCGAATTGCGCGATGGCGATAAAAAGCGTTACGGCGGCAAGGGCGTTTTGACTGCCTGCGAGCATATTAATACCGAAATTTCTGAAGCAATCATGGGTTTGGATGCCAATGAGCAAGCATTCCTGGACCGTACGCTGATCGATCTCGATGGCACTGAAAACAAAAGCCGTTTAGGTGCGAACGCGATATTGGCAGTCTCGATGGCGGTAGCTAAAGCGGCGGCTGAAGAAGCTGGCTTGCCGCTGTATCGTTATTTTGGCGGTAGCGGCGCGATGCAAATGCCGGTGCCGATGATGAACGTCATCAACGGCGGCGCGCACGCAGATAACAACCTCGATATTCAAGAATTCATGATTATCCCGGTCGGCGCACCGAGCTTCCGCGAAGCGATTCGCTACGGCGCTGAAGTATTCCACGCGTTGAAAAAAATCCTGCAAGACAAAGGCTTGACGACTTCGGTTGGCGATGAAGGTGGTTTTGCGCCATCGGTCGCAAGTCATGAAGATGCGCTCAAGTTGATCATTGAGGCGATTGAAGCTGCTGGCTACGAGCCGGGAACCCAAATCGCACTGGGTCTGGATTGCGCAGCGAGTGAGTTCTATAAAGACGGTAAATACGTCCTCGCCGGCGAAGATATGACATTGACGGGTGCACAATTCACCGGTCTGCTGGCATCGTGGTGCGACAAGTATCCGATTATCAGTATCGAAGACGGCATGGCCGAAGATGATTGGGATGGCTGGAAGTTGTTGACCGAAACACTGGGCAAGAAAATTCAGTTGGTTGGAGATGATCTGTTTGTGACCAATACGAAAATTCTGCGCGAAGGCATCCAAAAAGATATCGCCAATTCGATTTTGATCAAGATTAATCAAATCGGTACACTGACAGAAACGTTTGCGGCGATTGAAATGGCAAAACGCGCTGGCTATACGGCCGTTATTTCGCATCGTTCAGGCGAGACGGAAGACTCCACCATTGCGGATATCGCTGTTGGTACGAACGCGCTACAGATCAAAACTGGCTCCATGTCGCGTTCCGATCGTATGGCGAAATACAACCAATTGCTGCGTATTGAAGAAGATTTGGGCGATATCGCTAGCTATCCTGGTCGTTCAGCTTTTTATAATCTGAAATAAATTGTTGTGATTTAATGCAAGAGTCCGGCCAGAGAGTTAATCGCTGGCCGGATTTTTATATATTCAGGACTTACGCAAAATCGCCCCGGCCGTAGTACTGTTTTCGTCAGTCTGCTTTGCAAGAACGATTTTGCGTAAGTCCTCATATTGAAGATAGATTTTTGATGCGAGATTTTTGATGCGTTTAATCGCGATTTGCCTGACTGCGCTTTTGATGTTGATCCAGTATCCCTTGTGGCTGGGCAAAGGTGGTTGGTTACGCGTCTGGGATATGGGACAACAAGTAGATGCTGCGCATGTAAAAGTCGATGACTTAAAAGCGCGCAATGCCAAACTCGATTCAGAAGTGCATGACTTGAAAGAAGGAACCGGCGCTATTGAAGAGCGTGCCCGTAGCGAGTTGGGTATGATTAAGCAGGACGAAATTTTTATACAAATATTGGACCCAAATAATACAGAAGTGGTCGCCACGCTTCTGGAGGCGCAGCAATTGTCTGATAAGGTCGGTGCAGCCGTTGCTGTTAAACCGCCACTGGTTAAGCTGGGAGATAAGCTGGGAGATAAGCCGTCGGCGAACGCCGGGCAAGGGGTGAAGTCGGTTAAGCCAGGCACTAAGCCTGTGCCCAAAACACAATCCTAAACACAATCGCAATCACAATCTTTTGAAAAAGCAACTGCGCTCATCCGTGATTAACAATCCTGCAACGCGTGTTCCTACTATGAACACGCGCTGGCGTCAGGATGGCAGGTTGAATTAGTGTTTACTGTCGCCCGTTGTCAGCAGGGTTTGAGCCGGGGCGCTAGTGGCAAAAAGGTGCGCGCAATCAACTTTGTCGAATGCGTAGTGTTGCCCACAGAAATCACAGTCGACCGATAGTTTTCCCATCTCTGCTATGGCCTCATCGACCTCTTTTTGCCCCAACATCTGCAGCATATTTCCCACTTTTTCGCGCGAGCAGGTACAAACAAAGCTGGGATGCTGCGGCTCGAAAATACGTACGGTTTCTTCCCAGAACAAACGCCGCAACAGCGTTTGAATATCGGTCGATAGCATTTCAGCCGGGCGTAGCGTCGCACCCAGCATGGCGATACGATTCCAGCTTTCAAGCGGATCTACGATATCGACGGTAGTGCCGCCATGATGCGGTAATTTTTGCAGCAATAAGCCGCGTGAGACCTGAGCATCGGCCGCCAGCCACAGCTTGGTATCGAGTTGTTCGGAGCGCAGCATGTAATTTTCGATGACTTCAGCCACGTTGTCGCCGTCCAGCGGCACGATGCCTTGATAGGGCTGTTGTCCCGGCATTTTGTCTTGCGGGTCCAGCGTGATGGCAAAGCGGCCCTGTCCATTGAGATTGACTAGTTGCTCGAGCGTCGCGTTGTCTTCAACCACGGCCTCGGGAGCCAGTTTCGCCGTAGCGCGCATTTGTAACCTGGCGTCACACTCAACGACTAACAGGCGTACCGGGCCGTCCCCATGGATTTGCATCACAATGACGCCATTAAATTTTAAATTGGCAGACAGTAGCGCTGCCGCAGCAAGCATTTCACCGAGTAACCTGGTGATTGCGCTCGGATAGGTGCGGTGTGCGAGTACCTGTTGCCAGGTGTGAGAGAGTTCGACCAGTTCGCCTCGGACAGAGGCGTTTTCGATCATAAATTTTTGCAGATTGTCGCTATTGATATCCATTGCGTTGTGTCCTTGCTCGGTCATGATGTGCTTTAGCCGATTTTCTTAAGTTGCGTTTTATATTCTTGACCGCGACGCACGTAATGCTCTGCACCGCTGGCGAGTTTGGTGATTTCTTCGGCCGATAAGAGGCGTGCAACTTTGGCGGGTGAGCCGATAATCAAGGCGTTATCGGGAAATTCTTTCCCTTCGGTGACCAGTGCGCCTGCGCCAACCAAGCTATTTTTGCCTATCTTTGCGCCATTGAGGACGACTGCCTGGATACCAATGAGCGAACCGTCACCAATAGTGCAGCCGTGCAACATCACCTGATGACCAATGGTGACGTTTTCCCCAATTGTCACGGGATAGCCCATGTCGGTATGGATGACTGCATTTTCCTGCACATTGCTGCCGCGACCAACCGTGATGAGTTCGTTATCGCCGCGAATGGTGACGCCAAACCAGACACTGGCTTGGGCTTCGATCTTCACTTTGCCGATGAGTGTGGCGCTATCGGTGATGTAGGCCGATGGATCGATATCGGGGGCATGGTCACCCAGTTGGTAGATAGTCATAATTCTCCGTAGAATGTGCGCTTGTTTGAGCTTGTCTGAGCTTATTTTGGCTTAATGGAGCTTTTTAGTTAAGGACGCTATTTTACGCCGCCAGCATGAAAAATTTATCTGACCCTACTTTTATTGTTTCTACAACGGCTTTGAGCGACTTACGCAGCGCCGCCCTGCATCAGTTGCTGATCTGCGACCCGATCGCGAAGGTAACCGGCGTAGCCAAAATGGCCGCCGATTTCAAGCGTGGAGTACTTGCGCTCAATACTTCTGCGGTGTTCATTAGCGATGCAGAGTCCAACTCTATTCCAGGGCGGCCATTGAAACCGGAGCTAGTGTTGCCCAAGACGCTCAAGCACCGCTCAATGCGCACTGAAGAAGGGCGTGCTGCGCTGGTGCATGCCCTTGCGCACATCGAATTCAATGCCATCAATCTGGCCTTGGACGCCATTTGCCGCTTTGCCGATATGCCTGCTGCGTATTACGCCGACTGGTTGAGTGTGGCGACCGAGGAAGCGCAGCATTTTCATATGCTGTCTCGACATTTGCAGACCTTAGGTTTTGCGTATGGCGATTTTCCCGGGCATAACAGTATGTGGGAAATGGCCGATAAGACGCGCAATGATGTTTTGGCGCGCATGGCGCTGGTTCCGCGTACGTTAGAGGCGCGTGGACTCGATGCAACGCCGGCAGTCAGGGCGAAAATTGCGCAGGCTGGCGACATGGCGGCAGCCCAGATTCTCGACATTATTTTGCGTGAAGAAGTCGGTCATGTGGCGATCGGTAACTATTGGTATAACTGGTTATGCGATGCCCGCGAGCTCGATCCAATTGCGACGTTTGCTCAGCTGGTGGTGGAATATGTGGCCCCGGTGTTGCGCGGGCCTTTCAATCTTGAGGCACGTCTTGCTGCCGGATTTTCTGAAGAAGAGTTGACGGTGTTGCAGGAAAGTTTCATTGCTTCTCAGTCTCAGCGCATCTAAATTCAGTGATACCAGCGATGCTTGCCTTTAGGTCGCACAATCTCTGCCATATCGACAAGCTTGGTGCCTGCTAGTCGGTCATGTAAAAACTGACGCTGCGGATCGAGATAAGCCGTCATCGACCATAAAACAATATTGAGCGCCGGGATCAATGCCAACATCCACGTCTGTGCACCCAAGCTCCACGCCAGCGCCAGGCCGGGCAGAAACCACAACCATGCCAGTAAATAGCGTATCAGGGCATGTTTGACGTTGATGGCACTGCCATCCTGATTGACTAACTGCAGACGCCAGGTTTTCATGGCGAGCGTCTGGCCGCCGTGACTCCAGCACCAGACAAAATACGCCGTGAGGACAATGAATAGCCACGCTTGCTGTGCGTGCCGCAGGTACATCGCGTTACGTTGCTGGAGCAAGATCGAAAAAATCAGGCCGGAGACGAACAAAATCCCAAACAGCAACATACCCTCGTAGAGCATGCTCCCGAATCGCCGCTTTAGAGATGGTGGCGCGGATGCGCTGGGTGTAGTCGTATCGGTTGCGGGGATGGAGGTGTTCAAGGATGTGATTTCGTCATGAATATGTTGAGCCAGCGAGATTGTCGGTATCAGCGCTGGCGGACGTCAAGCATAAACCGGTATCAGCTTAGTGGCCAGCTTAGTGACCAGCTCAGTGGCTAGCCGGTTCGCCTGTCAGCGCCGGTTGCGGCGTCAACTGAATTTGCTTTGCTGGCTTGTTCTTCGCAGGTGCCGACAATATTTGCGCGGTAACCCGCTTATTCGTACTGGCCTTTTCTGCCTCAGCGGCAAGTCGTTGTTTTTCTTCTTCCGGTAATTGTTGGTATTGCGCCCAGCGTCTTGCGCGTTGTTCAGTATCGAGTTTTCTGGCGCGGGCATAATTTTCACGTACCTGCCGACGTTGCTCCGGCGTCAGGTTGACCCAGTCATGCATGCGTTCCTGGACGCGTGCTTGCTCGGTTGTATTCATACTGTTGTAGCGTTTGCTGATTTCAATCCATTTTTTTCTGGTGGCGAGTTTTAATTCGCTCCAGCCAGATGCAAGCGGTGCCAGGGTTTGTTTTTGTCCCGGTGTGAGGTCGTCCCAGTTGGCTTTGCTATCGCTGATTGGCGTTACTTTTGCTGCGTTGTTGGATTTTGGCTTAAGCGCCAGTTCGCCGGTCGTGCTGTTGGTGGTGCTAACAGCCGCGACGCCAGCAGCATGGGATGCTTTTATGATCACTGATGCCGAGGCGATGATGAGTGCCAGAACAACCATCAGGGTGACCACAATTGTGCGTGTTTTATTACTGCGTAAAGATGCTACGCGACCTGACGATGCGTGATCTGTCAACTGCTCATGATGTTTAATTGGTGTTGGTATCAGTGCCATTCTTAGTCGTCGCGCTTGGCAAGATAGTAATCAAAGCCGCGGTCTAAATAAGCTGTCGGTGGCACTTCATCGGCTAATACGGCAGCGTCGATGGCAGCTATTTCGGTGATGCGATGCTGTTGCTCATACTGATAGAGACCAAAAAATAACACTATCCCTGTCAGTATCGGTACTGCAACGCCAAACCGCATGAGCCAGGAAAAAGGCTGATGGAAGAAGCCACTGGCTTGACCAGCCAGTGCCGTTTGAGGGGCAGTTACGCGTAATGGTGCATCATTTTTTTTGCGTGACAAGGCGATCCGACGTGCTGCAGCTAATCGATCAACGGTAGCTGTCGGGATGTCTTCCATACGTTCATTGAGCGCGTGGCGTACTTTGTACGCAAAATTGATTTCGTTGTTGTTCATAAACTTATTCCTTTGACCCTAAGCGCCTGCGCCAGAGTGTGTGTTGCGCGAGAGCAGTGTGTTTTTACACTACCTTCAGAGCAGCCCATTGCGGCGGCGGTCTCGGCAACATCCATGTCCTCCCAATAACGCATGAGGAAGGCTTCTCGTTGACGTGCCGGGAGTTTTTGTATTTCCAGGTCGATGACATCGAGGATTTGTTCGCGTTCTAGCTGCGATGAGCTGGACTCGGCGGCCTGCGAGCCTTGTTCTGACTCGTACGTCTCAAGCACGTCGTAATCTTCATCGCTGCTTTTGTCATGACCGATGCTGGAAAACAGGCTGACCCAGGTATTGCGTACCTTTTCTCGACGGAAATAATCGAGAATGGTGTTTTGCAATATGCGCTGAAACAGCATCGGTAATTCGGCAGACGGTTTGTCGCCATATTTTTCTGCAAGTTTGATCATCGCATCCTGGACAATGTCCAGCGCTGACTCGTCCTTACGGACGGCGTACAGCGCTTGCTTGAAGGCGCGTCGCTCTACGTTCTCGAGAAAATCTGAAAGTTCTTTATCGGTTGCCATGCATTGTGGCGCGTCGAGTGGTTCGCGGCCAGCCATTGAAAGTTGTTCAGAATCCTGCTGCGTATCTGCCTCTTCGTGAGAGGCAGGCTGGTATAACGGGAACCAATGGAATCAGAAAAACTAGCTGGCTTAGCTGGCTAGTGTTAACTTGATGGGTTGTTTCGGATCGTTAAAGGAGGGCATGTCAGGCTGCTCGAATGCTATCAAAAAACTCAGGGTTTGTGGAGTATTAATACTAGATTTTGT
The DNA here is from genome assembly GCF_052976905.1 of Glaciimonas sp. GG7. NCBI lineage: Bacteria > Pseudomonadati > Pseudomonadota > Betaproteobacteria > Burkholderiales > Oxalobacteraceae > Glaciimonas > Glaciimonas sp. GG7. Next base: position 19,656 of record NZ_JBRIIQ010000064.1, read on the forward strand.
TCAAATACGACCGTTTTTACATAGCTTTAAGTGAATTTGCCTTGACCAAAATGAAAGTACGCATTATGGTAGCACTCCACTTCAGCACCCTGAAGTGGTCCCATGGCCTTCCCGAAGGCAGCGCAAGACGCTGATCGGCGGGTAGGCGTGCTTCAATATTTGAAAGCTGTTTGCTCCAACCCGTGCCACAAGCGCGAGAAAACGGCAGTGGTGCTTCAAGGTAATTGGCTGAACGAGTCGCACTAAGCGTCATTTTTGAAACATACCAACGGGTATGCAACGCAATGATGCGAACGCACAAAAAAGGAATGCCAAAAATCCATGTTGCATGCCACCGTTATCGTCAGGAAAGAGCATCCGATCAATTTCCAATGGACCTTGAAAGGACATCATCAACATGAGTCAAGATACAAATTTGCCCATTAGCGGCGCAGAAATTCTGGTGCGTTGTCTGGCCGAAGAGGGAGTCGAACACGTTTTCGGTTATCCCGGCGGTTCAGTGCTGTACATCTACGACGCCATTTTCCAGCAAGATAAATTCCAACATATATTAGTTCGCCACGAGCAAGCTGCGATTCATGCAGCCGACGCCTATTCGCGTAGCTCAAACAAAGTCGGTGTCGCCATTGTCACGTCCGGCCCGGGCGTCACCAACGCGGTGACCGGTCTGGCGACAGCCTATATGGACTCCATCCCGATGATCGTGATCTCAGGTCAGGTACCGTCCTATGCGATTGGGGAAGACGCATTTCAGGAGTGCGATACCGTCGGTATCACCCGTCCTTGCGTCAAGCACAATTTCCTTGTCAAAGATGTCAAGGATTTGGCTGATACCGTCAAAAAAGCTTTTTATATAGCCACGACCGGTCGTCCTGGTCCGGTGCTCATCGACATTCCTAAAGATATCTCCATGCATCGGCATGTGTACGCGTATCCGAAAGAAGTCGAGATGCGCTCCTACAAGCCGGTCGATAAAGGTCACTCCGGGCAGATCCGTAAGGCACTCCATTTATTGCTGACCGCCGAACGTCCGATGATCTATACCGGCGGTGGCGTGATTCTGGCAAATGCATCGCCTGAGTTGAATCGTCTGGTCGATCGTCTTGGTTACCCTTGCACCAATACCTTGATGGGTCTCGGCGGCTATAAGGCTTCCAGTGATAAGTTTGTCGGTATGCCAGGCATGCACGGTACTTACGAAGCCAACATGGCAATGCAGAACTGCGATGTACTGATTGCGATCGGCGCACGTTTTGATGACCGCGTGATCGGTAATCCCAAGCACTTTGCCAGCACCCAACGCAAGATTATTCATATCGATATCGATCCATCGTCGATCTCCAAACGCGTCAAAGTCGATATTCCTATCGTCGGTAACGTCAAAGACGTTTTGCAGGAATTGTTGGCGCAATTAGACGCTGCCGAGATCAAGCAAAACACAGTGACTTTGGCCGCCTGGTGGAAGCAAATCAATGAATGGCGCGGAATTGACTGTCTGAAATTTGCCAATTCGTCAGAAGTCATCAAGCCGCAATCGGTGGTCCAAAAAGTCTGGGAAATCACAGATGGCGACGCGTTCATTACCTCGGACGTCGGACAGCATCAAATGTGGGCCGCGCAATATTATCGTTTCGATAAACCGCGTCGCTGGATCAATTCCGGTGGCCTCGGCACCATGGGCGTCGGCTTGCCGTATGCGATGGGCGTGCAGATGGCCAATCCTGGCGCGACTGTCGCTTGTATCACCGGCGAAGCATCGATCCAGATGTGTATTCAGGAGCTGGCAACCTGCAAGCAATATCACCTGACTCCGAAGATCATTCTGCTCAATAATCGTGCGCTCGGCATGGTCCGACAATGGCAACAAATCGATTACGGCTCACGCTATTCCGAGTCGTATATGGATTCATTGCCAGACTTCACCAAATTGGTTGAGTCCTACGGCCATGTCGGTATGAAAATTGAAAATCCGGCCGACATTGATGGCGCACTGAAAGAAGCGTTCGCCATGAAAGACCGTCTGGTGTTTATGAATTTCATTACGGATCAAAGCGAGAATGTCTGGCCGATGGTCAAGGCAGGCAAGGGCTTGACTGAAATGCTGCTCGGTTCGGAGGATCTGTGATGCAACATATTATTTCGGTACTGCTAGAAAATGAAGCCGGTGCGCTGTCACGCGTAGTGGGTTTGTTTTCCGCACGCGGCTATAACATCGAAACATTGACGGTCGCACCGACCGAAGATGCGACCTTGTCACGGATGACCATCGTGACAAGAGGTTCGGATGACGTAATCGAACAGATTACCAAGCATCTGAATCGTCTCATTGAAGTCGTCAAAGTGGTCGATCTGACCGACGGCGCGCATATCGAACGCGAATTGATGCTCATCAAGGTGCGTGCGGTGGGTAAGGAACGTGAGGAAATGAAGCGTACTGCGGATATCTTCCGGGGGCGGATCATTGATGTCACGGACAAGACTTACACTATTGAATTAACGGGCGCTAAAAGTAAGTTAGACGCCTTTATTGAGTCAATAGACCGGGTATCAATTCTGGAAACTGTCCGCACCGGTGCCTCTGGTATTGGTCGCGGCGAACGTATCCTGAAGGTCTGACCTAAAGAACACACGGACTGTTACGGATCGCCGCAACAGCTCTCTATCAATTATTTATATATAGGATTTAACATGAAAGTTTTTTACGACAAAGATAGCGACCTTTCCCTGATCAAAGGTAAAAACGTCACCATCATCGGCTACGGTTCACAAGGCCATGCGCACGCACAGAATCTGAATGATTCCGGTGTCAACGTCACTGTTGGTTTGCGCAAAGGCGGCGCTTCATGGGACAAAGCAGTCAATGCTGGTCTGAAAGTTGCTGAAGTCAACGATGCAGTCAAAGCTGCTGACGTCATCATGATTTTGCTGCCGGACGAAAACATCGCTCAGGTATATGCAGAAAACGTCGCACCCTACGCTAAGCAAGGCGCAACACTCGCATTTGCCCACGGCTTCAACGTTCACTACGGTCAAGTAACGCCACGCGCTGACCTCGACGTCATCATGATCGCGCCAAAAGCACCAGGCCACACTGTGCGCGCAACTTACACTCAAGGCGGCGGCGTACCTCACCTGATCGCGGTATACCAAGATAAATCCGGCACTGCCCGTGACATCGCTCTGTCCTACGCAACTGCGAACGGCGGCGGTCGTGCCGGTATCATCGAAACCAACTTCCGCGAAGAAACCGAAACAGACTTGTTCGGCGAGCAGGCAGTGTTGTGCGGTGGCGCAGTTGAGTTGATCAAGGCCGGTTTTGAAACCTTGGTTGAAGCTGGTTATGCACCAGAAATGGCCTACTTTGAGTGCTTGCACGAACTCAAACTGATCGTTGATTTGATCTATGAAGGCGGTATCGCCAACATGAACTACTCGATCTCGAACAATGCAGAATACGGCGAGTACGTCACAGGCCCACGTATCGTCACTGAAGACACCAAGAACGCAATGCGCGCGGTGTTGAAAGATATTCAGACTGGCGAATACGCGAAGAGCTTCATTCTGGAAAACAAAGCTGGCGCGCCAACTTTGATCTCCCGTCGTCGTTTGAATGCAGAGCACCAAATCGAAACAGTTGGTGCGCAACTGCGTGGGATGATGCCATGGATCAAAAAGAACGCAATGGTTGATCAATCCAAGAACTAATAAGACTTTAGCT